>JAITDR010000081.1 GCA_031282465.1 Desulfovibrio sp. | reverse complement strand
TTTTTTACCCTTTTGGGACTCGGCTGGTGCGGCTGGATGGCTTTTCCCACCTCCGTCCCGCCCGTGTGCACGACATCCGGCTGCGCGCTTTTCCGAGACGGCATGATAGGCGGAGTCTCGCTCTGGTGGGTAGGCGGGGGCTATTTTTTCCTTATGGCGCTTCTTTCCCTGCGCGGGAAACGCGTTGCGGCCCGCCTGCTCGCCATGTCGGCCCTCGCGGCGGACAGCGTACTCCTCTTCATCATGTTTTTTACAGCCCCCTGCTTAGACTGCCTGGTCGTCGCCGTGTTTATCGGTCTTGTCTATTACAGCCTGCGCGGTGTGCCCGACGGCTGGTTTCTCATGCCCAGCGGGCCGTCCCTGCTTCTTCCCGTCTGGCTCGGGCTCTTTCTCGGCAACAGCGTCCTCGCGGCGGACGAAATGCTGCCTCGGCACATACTCGGGGACAAAAACGCCGATGTGAGCATCTTCTTTTCTCCATCATGCCCGGCCTGCCGCGCGGCCCTCGCTTCCATCGGGAGCGCCGCCGCCCTATATCCCGTGGCGGAAGAACCCGACGATACGGACCGCATCATCAAGTTCGCTTCTTTTCTCCGCGACGGCCTGTCCGCGGGCGACGCCGCGGAACGCAGCATCGATCCGGCTCAGGCCGTGCCCGAATATTCGCTGTTCAACCGCGCCGTGTTGACCGTACAACTCCTGCGCAACAAGTCCGCCTTGCTGCGCCAGGGCGTCCGTTCCCTGCCGCTTATCCGAATCAGCGGCATGCCCGGCTTCGGCGCAACCTCCCTGGAAAAGCGGGGCGGCAAGAGTGAAGAGGAAGGGCGCCCGCCGGCGACAACAGGCCGCGGCGAGACACCGGCAGCACCGCCGGCCGTGACGCAATCTCCTTCCCAGCCGCCCCAGGACGGCGACGGACGTCTGCAGCCGGATTTTTTGCGGGATCTGGACAACCTCGGCAGGTGCGGCGGCGACGCTGTCGGACCATGCTCCGACGCCCCCGGCGCGCGTTAGAGCCTTGCAATGTTGCTTTTATACGCCTCCGGCATCGGCCTGAGCAGGCGCAAGGCCGAACATTAACACATTGCAATGCTGATTCATATGCCTCCGGCAGCCGGGGGGAATCATTCCCCCCGGCCCCCCTCACCCGTCCCTCACTGCGTTCAGGACGGAGAACGGCCCCTCTATATCGTTCGACCAAGCGAAGTACGCATGGAAAAACACAGGTCGGCATTTCTGGAATACACGCGAAGTTTTTTCAGCGGCGATCCTGAAAAAGACCGTTATATGCAGCTGAAAGTCGACCATACCTTCAGAGTGTGCAGCCATGCCGCCATGCTGACGGCCGAAGAGAACGAACTGCGCGCGCCCGCGGTCGGACGCGCCCTGTCGCTGGCCGCCCTGTACCACGATGTGGGACGTTTTGAGCAGCTCAAACGCTGGAACACCTTTTCCGATGCGCAATCCTGCAATCACGGCCTGTTGGGCGCGAGTGTCCTTAAAAAACAGGGGTTCCTGGACAATGAAGACCGGGAAGTGCGGCATCGGACAATCGCCGCCGTCGCCCTGCACAACCGCTTTGCCCTTCCCGCCGCGCTGCGGGGTGACCTGCTCCGCATTGTCGCCGCAGTACGCGATGCTGATAAGGTGGACATCCTGCGCATCTTGGCGGAACAACTCGGCCCCGGCAGCGCGGCGGACAACACCATGCTGATGCACCTGAAAGACGCGCCCGGCATCTGCAGCCCCGCGATACTCAAAGCTTTGCGTGAAAAGCGCGTAGCCCGCTACATGGATATGCGAACACTCGACGATTTTCGCCTGCTGCTTTGCACCTGGCTTTTCGACTTGCGCTTCAATGCCTCTTTGCGGGCGATTCGGGAAAACGGTTGCTTCATCAGCATCCTGGACGGTTTTACCGGTGCGCCCGACGTGAAAGCCGAGGCCGCCGCCGTGGTGGAAAACCGTCTGAACGCGCCCTCCTCCACACTCCCCGCATAACTACCCGCTGTTGCGCTGTAAAGCAGTGCCGTCCTCCATTGTAGGGACAAGAAGCAGCGCTTTCTCAACTTGTTTTTTATTGAAAAGGAATGTCAATTTCGTTAAGATTGATTTGCCGACAGACAACAAGGCGGGATACGGCGCCGGTTTCCCGCCGGTCCCGTCCAAGTCGCATACAGGAGAACGTTATGGCAGCTTCCGACGACCCTTGGCAATTTTCCTCATCACCACTGAGCGCCCGCGACTGCCGCGTTCTCGCCTTTGCAGGAGAAGAAGCTCTGGGGGAAGGATATGTTTTTGATATTCTGCTTCTGGCATCCAAAGTCGAAATGAAGCAGGCGCGCGACATGCAGGAAGCGCTCATGCGCGCTTCCCTGCTCACCCTGACCGGACGCGCAGCGGCCGGCGCGTTGTTTTCATGGAACGGCACAGCCCAGGAAGTAACCTACGCCTTTTCGAGCAAGGCGGGCGCGGTATACGAAGTGCGCATGCGCCCGCGCGCCTGGAAGCTGACACATTCCGTGCATTCGCACATTTTTTTGAATATGCCCCTGCCCAAGCTGCTCGGCAAACTCCTTACGGAGGAAGGTTTGATCGCCGGCACGGACTTTGCCGACGACATGGAGAGGAGTTACAAAGCGCGCCCTTTTACCTGCCGGTATAATGAAAACGCTTTTGCTTTTCTGTCCCGCGGTCTGGAAAGAATGGGCGGCTACACCTATATACGGCAGACGGACGACGGGGACGTACTGGTACTGGCAGACGGTAAAAGCGCCCCTGACGCGCTTGCCCCGGCCGACACCCTCGACATGCGGCGCAAAGACGGACCGCCGGAAGCCGTCTATGCCTTTACCCGCACCCTTGCTGCCGCGCACGGCACAATCGGCCTGCGCGACTACAGTTCGGAAAAGCCCGGCCTGACCACGGGCAGTGCCGAAGCCGCGTCCGATGCGCCGTGGCGGCGGGGAAAACACGCCGTATACGGCATGTATGACCTGTTCGGCGAGCTGGATTGCTTCAACAGGGCGTTCGCGGCGGAAGACGCGAACGCCCGGGCCGACGAACTGGCCGAGGCCTGCCTTGCCGCCGAGGCCTGCAAAGCCGATACGGCACGGGGCAGGAGTACCGTCCCCTGGTTACGTGCGGGTTGCGTGTTCCGTCTGGACGGTGAAGAATACCAACTGTTGCGGGTACGCCACAAATTTTTCATACCCCGCGACGAACTGGAAACCAAGATCGCGGAACTGGCGCGGCAGGAAGGCCTCATCGCCGGTGAGGACGGTAAACCCGGCTACAGGAACGCCTTTGTATGCCGTCCCCGCTCTTCGGGGCCGTACGCACCCGAAAGGCGTACGCCCCGGCCGGTGATGTCGGGAGTGGTCAACGCAGAGATTGACGCTTCCGGAAGCGGAGAATATGCGGAACTGGACGACAAAGGCCGCTACAAGGTCAAATTTCCCTTTGCCGAAAAAGTATTCTATGCGGATTCGGACAATCCCGGCAACGGCAACAATTCCATCCCCCTACGTATGCTGCAGGCGCACGCCGGCACAAATTCCGGCATACATTTCCCGCTGTTGAAAGGGGCGGAAGTGCTGGTGGGGTTTATCCACGGCGATCCCGACCGGCCGGTAATTCTGGGAACCCTCCCCAATGCCGCCAATGTCAGCCCGGTGGCGGACGTCAACCGACAGACCAACGTCATCAGCACACCGGGCGGCAACAGCATTACCATGGTGGACACCAGAGGACAGCAGGCAATGCACATGGAGTCGGCCGACAAAAAAACACGCATCTCCCTGACAATGTCGAAATAACCACGCCGAAAACCTGCAACCGCGGCGGAACTACAGGACACGGCTGCAGCTTGCCGTCATCAAGCCGACGGGCTGTATAGATTCTGAAGTGTCAGCTTTGTCTCGGCAATGTCAGATCATGGTGAACATAGCATTCAGCATAGTGCGTGCTGAACTGATCTCCGAACTCACAGTATTCAACACTGTTTGTTCGCCGGTCATCACGGTTGAAGAGGCGATCGATTCAACTGCAGCTGCAACGGCCAATGTAGACGACGATATAACATTTATATTCTGGACGATGGCTTCCATTTTTTCGGTAGAACATCGCGTTTCAATGGCCGTGACCAGATCAGCCGTTCCATTGACGATATCCGTAACGCCGCTTACTTCGGTACGTGTGGCTGCCAGTTCAGTTGCTAAGTTGGTAACTGTGTTCTGAAGGTCTTCAACCGTATTGCTGACCGCCCCGACTTCATCTTCCTCGCCCCACACTTTCGTCAATTTACCGTCGGCAATTACCCGATATATCCCCACTTCCTGTTTTCCGCCGAAATATCCTTCGAAATTGTATCCGGGGACTATAGATACGTTACCTCCCACAGCGACCGAAACGTTGGCCCCAGCCACATACGAACCGTTGTGCCCGAGTACTATCTGGGTGTTGTCCCCTTCAATCATGCTCTCCGCATTGTCCGTGCTGATCTCCAAACCCATGGTTCTCCTCCTGTGTTTCTACCGGCACGCAATACTCCCGCGACGACGCGGGGCTGCTTTTCTCCGGGCTGCTGCCTGTCGAATGCGACTGTGCGGCGCAGGAGCGGCTCCGGAGCGCCGCTAACGTTGAATCACGCAGCCTTGTCTGTAATAAAATTGATTTTCAATGTCAATACGTGAAGAGGATTTTTCGCTGAGGGCGCGTTGCGCGGGCAGTTCCGGCGGCGGAATGTAAAAGGGATCTTGGGGGCCGGCCGCCACGCTTGTCGGCGCGGTGTCGGAAGTCGACTCCGCCTGCCGGGCGCTTGCGGCCGTAATGTCACATTTGCTGTTGCCTGATTGTAAACTTGCCGTTGTCCTTGACGTTCCCGAGTAGAATGTCGATATCGTCCTTATCGAGAAGCCCGGCATAGACAAACGAAGCGCTCCCTTCTTCACCGAACAAGGTTACGTAAGCATCGTCTGCAGCCGACAATGCTTTGCTTACAGATACGAGCGCGGCATGCAATGCCTCCGCTTTATTAATCAATTCATCTATAGGCATGCCCACCGATACGGTTGAAGCGACTTCCTCCGCCAACCCGGCTTTCAATTTTTTCCCTGAGGTGATCCCCCTGCAGGCCGGCACGCCGAAGCCGACAACAATGTTATTATGCGGTACAGGATCGGCATGAATGCCGAGTTGCGCTTCTTCACCGGCCTCCTCAACTTTACGAACAAACTTTAATACTGCTTGTGACATGTTCATGTTCCTTATACTATGTACAAGTTATGTCTATGTGACGTCGCTAAGGCAACTGTTTAAAATGAATATGCTCTCCTGTCTGATACCGACCTTATACTGCGATTGTTTTATGTCCGTTTAATGACGCTGATGCGATTTTTGTTGAGTGGCATCATGTGCACCGCAACATCGCGGACAGGCAAATCCCGCCCTGCCGACATCGAACCGCTGCACTGCACAGCCTGCCCATACGGCCGAACTGCCTGGAGCCGCGGTCGCACTTTCGGTTCCCGCCGGGTACGCCTCATGCAGCAGTGTGAGCCGGGAACATCTCTCTTTTTTGGGTAATGCCGTGCTGTATGGAGGAATACTCCCCCCGGTTTCCCGGTATGCCCGACGCGTGCAGGTACGGGAATAGTATTATGATAATGAAAGTCATAGTCAATATATTTTTCGCAATTTCCAAAATTTTTTTCTGCTGCGCACAGACGGCGCCTTGCGGTCGCGGAGGGACGGCATCTGCAACGGGGCGGCCGACAAGCAAAATTCCGTTTCGTATTTTTTTAATTTTTTTTTCGACATTTCTGTCGAAAAACAGCGTATATCATGCGGCCCGCCGGCACGGCCCAACTATCTGCAGGCTCGGCACAAACGCGGATCGCGAGCATTTGAGCCGTGCCGGAACGTTTTTTGCCTTGCCGGCATTCTTTATGCTTTGCATGCCGGAAACCGGTTGCGCATCGGCGCAGGTCCGCAGAGCCGATGCAAACGCCGCAAAAAAGGAGTTTGCCGTGTCTCCCGTCGATACCGCTTTTATTATCGTGTGTTCCATGCTGGTCATGCTCATGACCCCGGCCTTGGCCTTGTTTTACGGAGGGCTTGTCCGGTCGCGCAATGTACTTTCCACAACCATGCACAGCTTCAGCATGCTCGGCGTGGTTTCCATACTCTGGGCGGCGCTGGGCTTTACTCTGGCCTTCGGGCCGGACTCGGGGGGGCTGATCGGCGATTTGTCCGCGCTGTTCCTGCACGGGATAGGCGCCGACCCTCTACCTTTTGCCGAGACCATACCGGGCGTCCTGTTCGCGGCCTTCCAGTGCATGTTTGCGGTGCTGACGGTCGCGCTGGTGTCCGGCTCGTATGCCGAGCGCATACATTTTCCTGCCATGCTGCTTTTTTCCGCCCTTTGGTTGATTTTCGTATATTGTCCCATGGCGCACTGGGTCTGGGGCAAAGGCTGGCTCGGCGAACTCGGCGCGCTTGATTTTGCAGGCGGGGCCGTGGTTCACATGAGTTCCGGGGCGGGAGCGCTGGCCGCGGCCCACGCCATCGGCCCACGCATGGATCTGAACGGCGGGGGAGGCGGGCACATTGTCCCGCACAACCTGCCGATGACCTTACTGGGCGGAGGTTTGCTCTGGTTCGGCTGGTTCGGCTTCAACTCCGGCAGCGCCTTGTCCGCGGGCGTTCTGGCGGCTCACGCCCTGGTCACGACGCATCTGGCGGCGGCGGCCGGCATTCTGGGCTGGATTCTCGTGGAATGGAAATACACCGGCAAGCCGACCACCCTCGGAGCAGCTTCCGGCGCGCTGGCCGGGCTGGTAGCCATCACGCCGGGCGCGGGCTTCGTCGAAGTCCTGCCCGCCGTATTGATCGGATTCGTCGGCGGCGTTGTCTGCTACGGCGCCGTGCTGCTCAAAAGCCGTCTGGGTTATGACGATGCTCTGGATGTTGTCGGCATCCACGGGGCCGGGGGCACCTGGGGCGCCCTGGCTACAGGCGTTTTCGCCGCCGCAGCGGTAAACGGGGTGGACGGCCTTGCTTACGGCAACTCCGGCCAGCTTTGGATACAGCTTATATCAGTAGCGGCGACCTGGATTTTCTGCTATACGGTCAGTCGCATCCTGCTGTATCTGGTGGACAAGCTCGTCGGCCTGCGCGCCGCCCCTGAATCGGAACTCACAGGACTCGACATCAGCGAACACAACGAGCGCGCGTATCAGATTTAACCCCGGACAAAAAGGAATTTCTGATGAAAAAACTGGAAATCATCATCCGCCCCTCAAAGCTGATGGCGGTAAAAAAGGCGTTGGAAACCCTGGGCGTACACGGTTTGTCCATAAGCGAAATCCGTGGTTACGGGCGGCAGCGCGGGCACAAGGAGGTCTATCGCGGCGCCACCCTGGAATCGCAGTTCGTGCCCAAGGTACAGATCAACACGCTGGTGCATGACGAAGCGGTGCAGAAAGTGGTGGATGTCGCCATTGAAGCGGCGCGCACCGGAGAACTGGGCGACGGTAAAATTTTCATCCTTCCGGTGGAAAACGTCATACGCATCCGGACCGGCGAAAGCGGCAACGATGCGTTATAGCACCCGCCCGGTCGAAGACGGGTTCACATAAGAATAGACTGCTGAGGGGGCTTCGCGGCCCCCTCTCTCCATTGATCTCCGTCCGCGCAGCCGAATTCCTCAGCCGTTGTCGGCCGTTGCAAAGCGCAGATCCGCACCGGCGAGTACCGCACCCTCGAACTTGGCTCCTCTGGTATCCGCACCGCCGAGCGCGGCCTCCGTCAGGTCTGCTCCCCGGAAATCGGCGTCGGAGAGGTCGGCGCCTATCAAGCGTGCGCGCCGCAGAACCGCCTCCTTGAAACTCGCCCCGGAAAGGTCGGCCCAACAGAGCATGGCGTTGCTGAGGTCCGCTCCGTCGAATTTTGCTCCCCGCAGGTTGGCTCCGGCCAAGTCCGACAAGCGGATGACAACCTGGGAGAAGTCGATTTCGGTGAGGTTCGCCCCCGCAAAGTCCGTTCTGCCGAGCCGGGCAAGGGAGATCCCGGCGCCTGCAAGATTGACTCTTCTCATGCGCGCCGCCCGCAGGTCGGTCCCCGTCAGGTTGCATCTTCTCATGTCGGCCCCGTTGCAGTAGACTCCCGAAAGGTTCGCCCAACTGAGGTCTATGCCTGCGAGCCGGGCGTTGATCAAGACCAGACCCCGGAGGTCCGCGCCTTTGAAATGCGCTTCCCTGAGATCCATGCCGCTGAAATTCGCCTGCCTTTCACCGACCTTCGGAGAACCGAGTTCCTCGCCTAAACGACGGAATTTGCTGTTTTCGCTTTCGGCGATCAGCCGGAGGGCGCGAGCTTCAAGAAGTTGGTGCAAACTGTCGCGTGATGCCGGCATACTGATACCTGACGGTATGGGGTCTGTGCCGTGGACCTTGGGGCAATGAGGAACAACACTTGAACGAATGTACAGGAACAGGGCGGTAAACACAAGAGTTCCGCGGCGGAAGCCTGCGGCGCGGGCAAAGGTGCTCCGGGGCTGTAAAGATTCGGAAAATACACCCTCACGCCTGCAATTTCTGCTGTTTTCCGAAGTCTGCCTCGTATGTTGGCTTGCCGGCATACTGGCTTTCCGGGAACCGGCCTACGGCCTGTTGACCCTGGTTACGGTCATCCTGCTTGATCTGCCGCGTTCACGGAACGCGCCGCGTTTGTGCTGCCTGGCGGCGAGCTTTGTCGCGGCCTTTGCCTGGGCCTGCCTGCGCGCGCCGACCGCCCCGGAACTTCCGCAATGGTCGGCACAGGCATCGGCGCTCAGGGAAGACGCGCGGGGAGAATTGCGGCTTCCGCATCCCGTCCGCATCCGCGCCGTTGTCGACAGTTCCGCGCCGCTGCCCGGCGACCGCGTTCGGGTCGTCCTTTCCAGCCTTGCTCCCGCGGCTTCTTTTCCGGAAACAGAAACCCGAGGCCGCGCTCCCGGCGACATCTATACGGGCAAAGCGCATTGGCTGTGGAACCGCCCCGCGTTCATCCCCCTGCCGGGCGAAACGCTGGAACTCACCGTCCGGCTTCTGCCCTTGCGCGGCCTGCACAATCCCGGACTTTCGGACTACGAGCAACGCATGCACGAGCAGGACGTATGGTTCAGCGTCCGGAGCGCCGGCAAAAACATCGTTGTCGCAGGCTCGGCACACGGAGGGCTGCCCGGTCCTGCCGAAGACCCGCCCGCCGTATCCCTGCGGCTCCGCTTGTCCATACTGCGGGAAAAGGCGCGCTCCCTTTTTTACGCCGCCCTGCCCCGTAAAGCGGGGGAACAAGCCGGGGAGCAGGCCGGGAGAGTCGCATCTTTCGCCGGAGAAGCGTCCCCCGCAGAGGAGCAGCTTCCCCGAGAAAACGCGATTTCCCTCAACAGCGCGCCTCCTGGTGAGGCGGCGGCCCCTGCTGCGGCGTCCGCTGCTGCGGCAACATCTCCCGCAGATGCGACGGTCCCTGCGGGAGCCGGGCCGCTTCCGGCAACGCCGGGACGAATCCTCACAGGCGCGGGTCTCCTGCCCGCCCTGATTTTCGGGGACCGTTCCCTTGTTTCTCCCCGTCTTGCGGACCTGTTTGCCGGGGCAGCCCTGTCGCACAGCCTGGCCCTGTCGGGCATGCATCTGGCCTTTGCCGTACTGGCCGGGGCGGTCTGTGCCTGCTTGACGGGACGCTGTTTCCCGTCCCTGTATCTGCGTCTGCCACGTCCGACGCTGACCCTGCTCTCAGCGCTTCCCTTTGCCCTGCTCTATCTCTGGCTCGGCCAGGCTCCGATTTCACTGCAACGCGCCGCATGCATGCTCTGCGCGGCCGCCCTGTGTTCCTTCATGCGCAGGCCGCGCCTGATTCCGGACAGCCTGTGCGCGGCCCTTTTCATCCTCATGCTTTGGGATCCCTTTGCTCTGTTTGAACTGTCGCTGCAGCTTTCAGCCTTGTGCATGGCCTGCATAGCCCTGACCCTGCCGGGCATCGTACGCCTGTCCGAAAAATTGTTCCCTGCGGCAAATGCCGACGATGATTTTCAGGCGCCCTCCAAGATCGTACGCCTGAAACGGGGAGCCTTCGTTCTGGCTGCAAATTCCCTGTGTATCCAAATTGTTCTCATGCCTCTGACCCTGCGCGCTTTCGGCAACGTCGGGATACTCTTTCCGCTGAACCTGCTCTGGCTGCCGCTGTTGCAGGGGCTGGTCCTGCCCTTGTCCTTTACGGCGCTCGGCGCGCTCTGCCTGGATTTACCCGCCGTCGGCGCTGCACTGCTGCGCCTTGCCTCCCTGCCTTGCGAGGGTCTGGTCGCATTGCTGGAACACCTGGACGGCGCGGGATTGATGCCCGCCCCCCTGCTGCCGCGCCCGCACGGCCTGAGCATGGCCGCCTTCTGGCTGCTCTGCCTGTGTCTGCCCCGTCTGCTTGCGGCCGGCATGAAACGCAGGAGACAGACCCGACAAAGTGACGCGCAAGGTTGTTCACATGATTATGCACATGGTTATGCACAAAGTTGTTCACAAAGTTCTTCTAAACGTTGTTCACGGGATTATGCACAAGATTACGCACAACATTACGCACAAAGCCCCCGGCGTGCGGCCGACTTCGGGCATGAACCCGATCAGGGGACCGGAGCCGGGCCCGTGTTCTCACAACGAGGCGAATCCCTACAACGGGGCGGATATGCTCCAGTGCCCGGGCACAGACGCGGGGTGAGGCCGGGGAGATTGTCCCGAACGGATATTGTCCTCCCGGTCTGCGCCCTGGCCTTTGTCGTACTGCCCTTTGTTTTTCTGAACAGGCCCGCGCCGGGCCTGACCCTCAGCCTGCTCGACGTCGGGCAGGGGCAGGCCGTGCTGCTGGAATGGGCCGCTCTGCCCGGATTGAATGAGCCGGCGACGGATGCGGTTTCCCGCTCGTCTTTCGGGGCAACCGAGACGGCCCGCCGATTGTCTTTCGAGGCGCCCGGCATCTCCTCCGGATCGTTTTTCGGGAGCGCCGGACGCATCCTTGTGGACGGAGGAGGATCGAACTCGGAATTTTTCGATCCCGGCAGACGCATAGTCGCCCCCCTGCTCACGGACAATGCCCTGCCCCGCCTTGCGGCGGTCGTCAACAGCCACCCCGACGCGGATCACCTCGGCGGACTGCCGTGGATAGTGCGGCATTTTTCCGTGGGCAGGATTTTCGGCAACGGGCAAAGCCCGCAGGGTGCGCTTGCCGTGCGCATGCAGGATGCCCTGCGCGCGGGAGGAGACCTGCGTATGGAAACCCTGCGGGCCGGAGACGTATACGAGCCCGCGCAAGGACTGCGCCTTGAGGTACTGCATCCCCCTTCCGGCGCGGCAGGAAGTTCCAACGATCTTTCCCTGGTGTTGCGTCTTCTCTGGCGAGGCAGAGCTCTGGTCCTCATCTGCGGCGACGTCGGCGGCGCCGGCCTGCAAAAGCTCATGCGGGAAGGCAGGGATCTCTCCGCGCAGGTTCTGATCCTGCCTCACCACGGGTCGAAAAGCGCCTATGCTGAAGGTTTTTACCGGGCCGTCAACGCGCGCACGGCGCTGGTTTCCTGCGCTTACGCCAATGTATGGGGCTTTCCTTCGCGCACGGTACGCGATGCCTTGCGGGACATGAGGACACCTCTGTACAGCACGGCGGAGCACGGGATGATACGCCTGCACTGGAGCGCGCCCGACGCCGAACCGGAACTGTCCCTCATGCGTTGATTCTCAGCCGCGGCGGGAGCGGGCCGCGGGTATGCCGATTTTCACCCGAACCTGAGCCGTTTCTTTTGCGCCGGTCTTCAATCGGGCCGAAGCAGACTTCGTTGCGCTAATCTTTCCGGTTTCTCTGCCGATAAGAGCATAGCCGCCGTTATGCGGTCCGGCAAGGAGTACGCGATGGGTCGCAATACATTTTTTTCGGCTCTGGGCGGAGGCATACTGTTGGTTGCCGGCTGCGGCTTTCCGTCGCTTGTGGGCGAGAAACCCTCCCTTCTGGAAAATGCCTCGAACAGGCCCAATATAACGGTTTCGGGCATGACCGTGCCCGCTCCCGATCCCGGCTATACGGCCGCGCGCGAATTGAGGCTCCAAGTGCGCGAACTCGCCGACCAGCTTGTCGCCGAAATGCGCGACCACTCTCTGCGGGGAAGCGTGGCTTTACCCGTATCGTTTGTGAACCTGGACAATTTCGGCGAAACTTCGGCTTTCGGGCGTTTGCTCGCGGAGCAGTTGTACTTTGAACTCAACCAGCGCGGCTACCCGGTGCGCGAGTATCGTCTGGACGAGTCCGTGCATGTGCGCCGGCAGGAAGGCGAGTTTTTCCTCAGCCGCGAGCGCGGGCCGGTCGCGCCGCGTTCCTCGGTAGTCGTCGTCGGCACCTATTCCCGCTCGCCGGGCGCCGTTTTCGTCAACGCCCGCCTTGTGCGGCCGAGTGACGGACGCGTGCTGCGCACGGCGGACATGGTGCTTGAAGCCAACGAAACAGTCGTGGCCCTGCTGAACTCAGGAGTGAGCAGGCATGCGCCGGGTCACGCCCGGCCGGGGAAAAAAGCCTCCGGCGGCAGCGCCGGCGCGACCGCCGGTATGCGCATTCGAGATTTCGACATGGCTGTGCGACCGGACGACCTCGTAGAAACAACGCCTTTCGACCGCGGCGAGGATATTCATTAAGGAATTTCCGATGAAAAGAAAACTCCTGCTGTTGACGGCAGGCATACTGTCTGCCCTGTTCATGGCGGCCTGCGGCTCACGGGAGCGGCGTCTCCCGGCGGATTTGCAGAAACCGGGCACGTTCGGAAGCTATCAGTCGGTTTGCCAGTACAATCTGTACCAAGGCAGGGCTTACGCGGCGCAGGGACGCTACGAGCTGGCCAAGGAACACCTGCTGCTCGCTCTGGCGCAAAGCACGGACCCGATTACCCGGCGCGTTGCCGGCAACGAACTTAAAAGCGTGGAAATGTCCATCCTGACCCGGAGGTGACCTGTGGAAACAACCGCTGTGCATGCCGTCTGCTCCGCTGCTTTCCCGAACGGCACCAAGGAACCGCGTCCTCGGCGGTTCCCGGCGGGCCGTTCCGGGTGCGGTCTGTTCGCATCCCTGCCGCTCGCGGCGGCGACGCTCTTTCTGACCCTTATCGCGCTTTTGCTGCCCGTAGAGAGGGCCGCCGCGGCGACGGTGCCCCAGGCAGCCTCGGCGGCCGGAAGGGAGATAGACAGGCAGATGGGAAGCAGGTTCGGGAGCAAGCAAGACGAGGGCGCGGCCGGGGCGGTTTCTTTGAGCGTCACCACCCCCGTGAACATCAACGACCTTGACGAGGCCAATCCCCTGGCCCGGCAGATGCAGGAAGAAACAACCCGCTGGTTCGTGCAGGCGGGTTACGATGTCCAGGAAATCCGCAAGGGTGCGGACATACTCTTTGAACCTCTGAAAGGCGAACAGGCGCTGACGCGGCGGGAACGACTCGTGGGCGACAAAAGCATAGGCACGGACGCCGTGCTGGTCGGCACCTATGTGGTCACCCCCGAGCATGTGCGTTTCAACTTCCGCGTGGTGCGGACAAACGGGCGGGAGATTCTGGCCATGTCCACCGTAACCGTGCCGATGAACCGGGAAGTGGCCTTCCTGACGCGCAACACCGGGGCGGGCGGCGTCCTTGCGCCGACGCCCATAGAGCCGACCGTAGTGACGCTGTTGCCGTGATATCCGCGCGGGCGGCCTTGTTCGGAGCCGCCCTTTTTCCGCGAACGCAGAAGCGTCGTTCCCCTATTTGACGGTTATCGTTTCGTAGTCTCCGCTGCCCAGGCCGATTTTTTCCGCATGGGCAATCTGGCCGCGCCAATCCGTGGTGGGGTGGATGATTCTGAAATGGTCTTCGTTTGCGCCCGTCTTCTCGCCGAGTATGCTCCCGCGCATGCCGGGAGCGGCATTCACCGCGTCGATGCAGGCTTTATCCAGAGCAACAGGGTCGAAAGAAGCGAAAATGCCTATATCCGGCACGACGGCGGCATCGTTTTCGGCGTGGCAGTCGCAGTACGGGGAAACCTGGTTGACGACGCTGATATGGAAGTTGGGTCTGCCGTCCAGCACAGCCTTGGCGTATTCGACCATTTTGCGGTTCAGGTCGTCGTTGGCCGCCGCCGTGGGATTGACGACGGCGTTGTAATTGCATGCGCCTATGCAGCGCCCGCAGCCTACGCAACGGTTGTGGTCTATGCGCGCCTTCTTGTCCTCGCCGAAAGATATGGCTTGTTGCGCGCAGTACTTGGCGCAGGTGCGGCAGCCCGTACAGTATTTGCTTTTGACGACAGGCTTGCCGTCGCTGTGCATGACCATTTTGCCGGCCCTGCTGCCGGAACCCATGCCGACATTCTTGATTGCCCCGCCGAAGCCGGTAAGTTCATGGCCTTTGAAATGGTTCAGGGAAACGACGATGTCGGCGTCCATGATTGCGCGTCCGATCAGCGCGCTCTTCAGCAGAACGCCCCCGGAAATCGGGACTTCAATGTCGTCCGTGCCTTTTATGCCGTCGGCGATGACAACGTGACACCCCGTCGTCAGGGGTGAATAGCCGTTTTCGTATGCCGCCTCCAGGTGAGCCGGACCGTTGTTGCGCCGGCCGACATACAGGGTGTTGCTGTCCGTAAGGAAAGGAACGCCGCCGAGAGCCTTGATGCGGTCGGCCACCGTTTTTGCGAAGTTCGGCCGCAAAAAGGACAGATTGCCGGGTTCGCCGAAATGAATCTTTACAGCTACATATTTATGCTTGAAATTTATATTCTCAATACCTGCCTTGAGCATGAGCCTGTCCAGTTTCTGCAGCAGACCGACACCTGTGGGGCAGCGCATATCCGTGAAAAAAACCGATGCCTTTGTCATACATTTTCTCCTTCGATGTTTCTCCGGACGCCCCCGGTCCGGTCCCAAGCGGACAGGCATTCAGCATACATAAAAAAAAGCAAACACTCAAATCCGAAAGGCGGGGGCGTTCGGCTTCTCAACCTGCCGACGATGCAAAGGGGACCGGCCGGTGCATGCTCCGCCCATGCCGGTCACGGTAATGCACACCCGACATTCCGAAAGGCCGGCCTGCAAGCCGCGACGCAAGCCGTCTCTCCCCTACCTCGCCGGCAATGCCGATTTTATATGTGATCTGTCCCTTACCGCGCCTGTAATACGACATTTTTGTCGATACTATGCTTCCGACTACGCTGAGAAGCCTCTCTTGGTAGGGTACGCGTCAATATTATACAAAAAAGTATTTTCTTGGATATACAATTTTCTCTTTAATTTTCTATTGTTATCATATATACAGCCGCGCCGGTCCGTTTCCGGCGGACCACACGGGACGCCTTCCTTTCATAAAAATAACAAAATCGTTCTTTTACTACGTTGCCAAGCCTTCGCCGCGCGATGCGGGATCTCTATCTATCGGCAGTCATTGTATATATCGTTTACGGCACATTCTTTGCGTGCTTGTCCGGCAATGACGCCGGCGGGCATCCCGTTCACCGGCATCGAAAGCAGGGAGAGCAGGCTATGAGACAAGTGGCGATATACGGAAAAGGCGGCATCGGAAAATCGACAACGACGCAGAATTTGAATGCCGGCCTCTCAACCATGGGCAAACACATCATGATTGTCGGCTGCGACCCCAAGGCCGATTCCACCCGCCTCATTCTCGGCGGTCTGGCCCAGACCAGCGTATTGGATACCCTGCGGGAAGAGGGAGAGGACATTGAGCTTGACCTGGTGATGAAGGAAGGGTTCGGCGGCATCCGCTGCGTGGAATCGGGCGGCCCCGAACCGGGCGTCGGCTGCGCGGGTCGGGGCATCATCACCTCCATCAACCTCCTGGAACGATTGGGGGCGTATACGGACGACCTGGATTATGTGTTTTATGACGTCCTCGGCGACGTGGTGTGCGGCGGTTTCGCCATGCCCATACGCGAAGGCAAAGCCCGGGAGATCTACATCGTGTGCAGCGGTGAAATGATGGCGCTGTACGCAGCCAACAACATCTCCAAAGGCATCCGCAAATACGCGAACACGGGCGGGGTGCGCCTCGGCGGGCTGATCTGCAACAGCCGCAACGTCGACGGCGAAGCCGACCTGGTTTCGGCCGTGGCCAAAGAACTCGGTACGCAGATGATTCACTTCGTCCCGCGCGACAATATGGTGCAGCGCGCGGAAATCAACAAGAAAACCGTTATCGAATACGCGCCGGACTGCGCCCAGGCGGACGAATACCGCACCCTTGCGCAGAAAATCGACGAAAATGACATGTTCGTCATTCCCACCCCCATTTCCCAGGACCGCCTTGAGGAACTCCTCATGGAACACGGTCTGCACGACGCCTGAGCGCGCTACGCAGCTCATTTTCGGAGGACCCGCATGTTAATGATTCGCGCTATCATCCGCCCGGAAAAAACGAACAGCGTCCTTTCGGAACTGCTGAACGCCGGGTTCCCTGCCGTGACCAGACTGGACGTCTACGGACGCGGCAAGCAAAAAGGGCTTACGGTCGGCGAAATTCATTACGACGAACTGCCCAAGCAGATGCTGCTTATCGTGGTTGAGGACGCGGACAAGGACGATGTCGTGAGCATCGTCATGCGCACCGCAAAGACCGGTGAGGGGCACCTCGGCGACGGGCGCATTTTCGTTTCCCCCGTGACGGCGGCGTATACCGTCAGCACCGGGAAGGCCGGGCTGTGAGCGCACATACCCGAAACCGCCGGGGCGTGTTCCACGCCCGCCGGCAGCGGGAAGGCCGGGCTGTCGACATCCGCGCCCGCGGGCGCCGCAGCGCATGTGCGCGAGGTATCCCTGCGGTCGGACAACATTGCGGCCGTATTACGCGGCTTGTCCCGATTTTCAACACAGCCGTATTTTAGGAGTCGGTACTATGAAAGAAGTTCTGGCCATACTGCGCAGCACCAGGGTCAACCATACGAAAAATGCCCTGACGGCCGCAGGATTTCTCGGTTTCACCTGTACATCCTGTCTCGGAAGAGGCAAAAAACTCGTGGACCCGAACCTGCTCAAACTGATTATGGAGAGCGGCAACCTGCCCATGACGGCGGCAGGGGAATCCATGACCGAGGCTACGCGGCTCATTCCCAAACGCATTTTCTCCATCATCGTCCCCGATGAGCGCGTCAAGGACGCCGTGGACGTCATCATCGCCGTCAACCAGACGCAAAATCCCGGCGACGGAAAGATTTTCATTTCACCTATAGCAGAATCATACAGTGTACGCATAGGTGATCATGCGGACGTCATTTAGTATTGCTATACTCGTATGCATACGGAAGTAAAACAGCACAGATAAGGAAATTCCATGGACGCGAAAGCCGAAGTATTAAGCCGGTACAACGCCAAGGTCTTCAAGAACCGCAAGGATCACATCCTGCGGGTGGACCGCGATGTGGACGGCGCGCAGGAAATAGCCGCCAACACCCGCGCCGTGCCCGGCATCATGACCAACAGGGGATGTTGCTACGCCGGATGCAAGGGCGTTGTCGTCGGCCCGATCCGCGATGCGGTGACCATCACCCACGGCCCCATAGGCTGCGGCTTCTATACCTGGGGCACGCGGCGCAACAAGGCCAAGGC
>JAITDR010000267.1 GCA_031282465.1 Desulfovibrio sp. | reverse complement strand
GCCGCTGCCCTGTTCGGCGTCTATGCCGTGTACAAAATCGGCTTCGCGCTCGGCCGCGGCGACCTTACGACCGCAAGCGCTTTTGCCGCGAACCTCTATTTCGACTCAACGGCGGTGATCCTCACTCTCATCACCCTGGGCAAATTTTTCGAGGCCCGCGCCAAGGGCAGGACCACCGACGCCCTGACCGGACTGCTGAAGCTCATGCCTGAAACGGCCGTCGTTCTCAGGGACGGCGTTGAAACGGTCGTTCCGGCCGAAGAACTGCGCGTAGGCGACACGCTCGTCGTCAAGGCTGGGGAGAGCATTCCCGTGGACGGGGTGCTGTGTGAGGGCAGCGCTTTCGTGAATGAATCCGCCGTCACCGGCGAGAGCGTGCCTGCGGAAAAACAGGTCGGGGACCGGGTTATCGGGGCGACCGTCAACGAGTCCGGCTGGTTTCTGATGACGGCCGACCGTGTCGGCGACGACAGCACGCCGGCCAGGATCATCAAACTTGTGGACGAAGCCACGTCTTCAAAGGCTCCCGTCGCCCGGCTGGCGGACAGCATCAGCGGCGTCTTCGTCCCCGTCGTCATCCTGATTGCCGCGGGCGCGGCGGGCCTCTGGCTTTTGCTCGGCCACAGCCCTGAATTCGCACTTTCCGCGGGCATTTCCGTGCTGGTCATCTCCTGCCCCTGCGCTCTGGGACTGGCAACGCCCACCGCCGTCATGGTCGGCACAGGCCGGGGCGCGACGCAGGGCATACTCTTCAAGTCGGCGGAAGCCCTTGAAATTACCCAGGCCGTAGACACGGTGGTGCTGGACAAGACCGGCACGGTCACGGAAGGCAAACCCGCCGTCACCGATATCGCCCCGGCGGACGGCTGCAGCGAAGAGGAACTGTTGTGCGTCGCCGCCTCTCTGGAAAAGCTCTCCGAACATCCTTTGGGCAACGCCGTGGTGCGGGAGGCGGAAGCAAGGCAGATGCCTCTTGACAAGGTCTCCGATTTTCTCCGCGCCCCCGGCCGCGGCATCAGCGGCACCGTCGCCGGCAAAGCCTGCTTTGCCGGGAACGCCGCCCTGCTCGCCGGACGCGGCATCACCGTCGACGACGGTCTGCAGTCCCTCGGCGATGCCTTTGCCGCCGACGGCAAAACCGCCCTGTATTTCGCCCGCGAAAACAGCGTGCTCGGCATTATCGCCGTGGCCGACGTCATACGGCAGGGCAGCCGCCGCGCCGTGGCCGAGTTGGAGTCCTTGGGGCTGGACGTAATCATGCTCACAGGCGACAACGCAAAGACCGCCGCGGCCGTGCAGCGGCAGGCGGGTATCCGCCGCGTGCTGGCCGAGGTGCTGCCGCAGGACAAGGAACAGGAGATTCGTTCCCTGCAGGAACAAGGGAAAAAAGTGGCCATGGTGGGCGACGGCATCAACGACGCCCCGGCTCTGGCGCGGGCGGACGTGGGCATTGCCGTCGGCGCGGGCGCGGACATTGCCGTGGATTCGGCGGATGTCGTACTCATGAGAAGCGAGCTTACGGACGTCGTTACCGCCGTCCGCCTGAGCAGGGCCGTTATGCGCACAATCCGGCAAAACCTGTTCTGGGCTTTTTTTTACAACAGCATCGGCATTCCCGTAGCCGCCGGGGCGCTTTACGGCATCTGCGGTCTGACCTTGAATCCCATGCTCGCCGCAGCGGCCATGAGCCTCAGCTCCGTGAGCGTGGTGTCCAATGCGCTGCGCCTGCGCATGTTCACGCCGATGCCTGTGCGCACCGCGCAAGACAATGTCGCGGACGGCTCGCTCGGCCCGACGGATGGAAAGCGGACGGCTTGTCTCCGCCTTGGAGGAAAGGCTTTCCGGCGAGGCCTTTCCGGCGAAACCGGAAATCAGCCGGGAATCTCCCTGAAGGGAGGGACTTCAACCATAGAGGAACGTATCATGAACAAGAACATCGACATTAAAGGTATGAGCTGCGGCCATTGCAAATCTTCCGTCGAAAAGGCCTTGCGCGCCGTGCCCGGCGTGACGAAGGTCAACGTTGATCTGGCGTCCGGAACGGCCGGCGTGAGCATCGGCGACGACGTGACGGACGCCGCCCTGTCGGCCGCGGTGACCGGGGCCGGCTTTGAAGTCACGGGCATAGCGCCTGCCTGACAGGCGGAACAAGCGCTTTGCCGCTTAACATGGCGTCCGAATTTGACGACCTACCTCAACAGCGAGAGTGCCGTACACTATGGATTCGGCGATATTTGATACGTGCCGTCGTTGTTGAATTTGATCGCAGCCTCAAGGTAGTGGAAATTTTTTGCTTGGGGGTATTTGTCCTTGGCCGCATAATAGGCTTCGCCGGCGCGGGATCCTGTTGAACAAATGAAAATCACGTCGCGGTCACGCGGCAGGTCGGCCAGTTTTCCCTCAAGGGCATCGGCGGCGATATTGATGGAGCCCGGAATATGCCCGGCCTTGTATTCAGCCGCGCTGCGCATGTCTATAACGACAAAGGACGGCTTGCCCGAGGCGAGCGCCTTTTCAAAGTCAATGACCGGATACATGCCTTGACGTTCACCGTCATCCTTTTTCCCGACCGCCGCGCCGCTGCCGTACAGCGCCGTCCAGGCCGGATATCCCGCCTCAACGACGGCAATATCGCTGTAGCCGAGTTCCCGCGCCTTGCGGGCCGACTGATGCGAAAGCACACAGTCACAGCCTCCGCAGAAAAAGAAAAGCGGTACCTTTTTGTCGGCGGGCAGCATGCCCGCGCGCTGCGCAAAGCGGCTGTCCGGGATACTGACGGCTGTCGGAACGGAACCCTGGACGAACTTTTCCGCCGGGCGGGAGTCTATAAGAATATAAACGTCGCCCTTCTCCATGGCTTGTTTGACATGCTCAACGCGGACGGCGGGGATCGCGCCGTGCGCCAGCCAGTCCGGCAGACCGCCCGTGTACACGGAAACCTTCTTGTAGCCCGCTTTTTGCGCTTTGAATGCTGACTGATGCGACAGCGTGCAGTCGACTCCCTGGCAGTAAAAGACCAACTCGACGTTTTTATCGGCGGGCAGGATTTCGGCGGCCTTTTTTGCGAAAGCCGAATCCGGCAGGCTCACTGCGGTGGGAATGTAGCCGTGGATGTAACGGCCTTCATAAGGACGAGAATCAATAAGCATGAATCCGGCAGGTTTGGGTATGACCGCCTTGGGAGCCACATAGTCGTAACCCACCTGTGTCGGAAATGACCATTCGGTAGTAATGACCGGTGATTTTACGGCTTCCGCGGCGGGCGATGCGGAATACGGGAGCAGGAAGAACAGGGACAACAACGCGATAACATTGACGAAAAGGTTACGTTTCATGATGCTTCTCCTTCAGCGGTAGTATGTTGTGAGCCGGCGCCGGGCGCGACTATCCAGAGCGGATGCGCGTTGCGTGCGTATTCGGCGGGTACCGTGCCGATCAACATCGAAAGGAAGGCGGGGCGTTCCTCGGCGGCAATTGCCGCCATATAAATGTGGATAAACAGGCCGGCGATGATGAACCCGACACTGAAATGATGGACAAGAAGTGCCCAAGGGACGCAGGCGACAAAGACCGGATGCTCCGCCGCAGACACGGACGGAGCGAGGGCCATGACGGCCCCGGAAGCGGCAACGGCGCAGCAGCCGAGCACAATAAGCGCGGCAAGCGCTCTTTGTCCGGCATTGTAATACCCCTGCGGCGGCAAATCCAAACGCATGCCGAGCCGTTTTGCCGCGCTCACGCCGAACGTCATCTGTATGCTCTTGCGCGCAAGCCAGGTCATGTCGCCCTGTTGCGGCGTGAAAACGGAGCGCAGAAAGAAGGCGGCACCTTTGCCGTTCACGACGGCATAGATGATGAAAGACGCCGCCCACAGGCAGCCGAGAGTGATATGCAGGCGCAGCAACGTTGCCCCGCCGCCGACCAGGGAGCGCACGAAGGCGGGGTACGCCTCGCCGAACACGGCAAGTTCGGGATGATCGACAAGGGCGATGCCCGTTGCCGACAGGAGCAGCCACAACAGCGCGTTCATCCAATGGATGATGCGGTCGCTGCGGCTGTGACGGAGTACGGGGGTAGTGTAGGTCACGGCGTTTCTCCTTTTCGGCCTGTTTTCGGCCGCAGGCCTGAATCACGGCGCTCCGCTCCGTCCTCGGATTGCTCCGGGCACAGCCCGGATGCGTTCCTGTCCGTGTGTTGTTCCGATGCGGAATGCGGGTGCATCCGGCGTTCCCGAAACTGCGTGATGCCCATGAGCAGCACGGCGAAAAGGGAAGCTCCCGATGCGGCAAAGAGCATTCTACCCGGCGGGCCTGTCATAATCCGCACGGGGAGGGGTTGTTCCGGGTACGCGGGCCAGTTGCGCGGGGCGGTGTCGTTGACATACAGCAACTTCGGTCCTGTCTCGTATGCCGGCGGTTCGATGCGCACCAGTTTGGTCACGGGCGGAGCGCCTTCCTCTGCAAAGCGTTTTGCGGCTGCCCGCGTTGCCGCATCCAGCGGCCCGAAGGTGCGGGCCTTGGTAATGCAGGTGTCCACACAGGCGGGCATCAGCCCCCGCGCCCGGCGCGGGGCGCAGAAGTCGCATTTGTCCGCGACGTTTTGTCGGGCGTGCCGGAAACGGGCGCCGTACGGGCAGGCCTGTATGCAGTTGCCGCAGCCTATGCACAGCCCTTTGTCGACATGGATGACGCCGTCTTCGGGAGTCCTGTAGGTAGCTCCTGTGGGACAGGCATTGAGACAAGGCGCGTCCGCGCATTGCATGCAGCCGCCCGGCTGGTAGCGAACGCGCGGTTTGACGAAGCCGCTCGTCAGGGCGTCAAGGCCCGGATTTTCCGTTTTTATCCAATTGCGCGACTGTCCCGCGGGCACGCCGTTCGCAACCTTGCACGACACAAGACATGCCTTGCAGTCTATGCAGCGGGACGCATCAATAACCATCCCCGAAACGGAGCGCGTTTCGGGCAGCGATTTGCCGGAGTTCATGCGGCTCCCTCCCTGCGTTGCACCGTCACACGGGTTGTATGCAGGGCCGCGTTGCCGCACAGGGCGTCGTACGCGCTCTCGAAAAGGGCCGCGATACTCGCGCCGGTCCCCGCGGCAAGGCCCGGACCCGATGCAAGCGCCCCGAAGCCGCTGTGCATGTAGACGGTGTCCGGCCTGATGCCCTTAGTCAGTTCCGCCCGCAGATGTTCCGTCCCCACCGAACTGCGCACGGTCACCTCGTCGCCGTTGCCGATGCCCAGGCGCGCCGCCGCCGCCGGGTGTATCCACAGCGTGTTCGTCCCGGCAAATTCGGCCAGCAGACGGTTGTTTTGGGACTGCGTCTGCGTGATGCACGCCGTGCGCCCGGCAACAAGAACGAAACTGTCCGCGGGCACTGCGGCCGGGGGAGTATAAACCGGCAGAGGGTCAAGCCCTTTCTGTTGGTAGAGCGTGCTGTACAATTCAATGCGGCCGCTCGGCGTTTTGTACGGCCGACCTTTTTTCAGGCCGTACAGAGCAGGACTCGGTTCGAACACGCCGTCCTCTTCCAGCGTCGTCTTGAGTCCGGGGAATGACTCGAGTTGGCGTTCTCTCAATTCGTGCAACGTAAAATCAAAGGCGTTGCCTATGTCCAGTTTCCCGGCAAGGGCCTTGACCACGTCGAAAACAGGCCTGCATTCGCCGGGGGGCGGCACAACCCGGTTGCGGGTGAGGATGCACGGTCCGGCCGGACCGCCTTGAAGCACAAAGAGCGGATCGTCCCGTTCAAGATAACAGGGCGCGGGCAGCACGATGTCGCTCATAAACGCGGTATCGCTCATCATGATGTCCACGCTGACGATAAAGTCCAGGCTCCGCATCATGGCCGCGGTTTTTTCCCTGTCCGGGGCCGTGCCCATTGGGTTGGTCTTGTATATGAACCACCCTTTCACGGGATAGGGTTGCCCGGACAGCACGGCATCGCGGGTCAGCACAAAGGAACCTTCGTCGTTGAACAACAGCGGCACGCGTCCGGCGTCCACGCGGTCTGCGGGATTATCGTCGAACCAGGGAGCTTCGAAGGGGATATCCCGCAGCTTGACCGCCGGCGTGGACATCAGGCCCCCCGGCCGGTCGAAGTTGGCCAACAGCGCATTGACGACGGCAAAGCCGCGCCGGATCTGTGTGGAATCCTCATAGTCCGAACTGCGTCTGCCTGGGTAGACCACGGCCCGCGGCGCCGCCGCCGCCAATTCGCGTGCTGCGCGCACGATATGCGCTGCCTTGATGCCGGTTTCCTGTTCCGCCCATGCCGGGGTGCAGGAGGCCACATGCGCCCGCAGGGCTTCAAGACCGTGCGTGTTGCTTTCTATCCATGCACGGTCGTACAGGTCTTCTTCCAGAATAACTCTGCACAGCGCCAGCAGAAACGCAAGATCGGTGCCGGGCCGGATCGCATGCCACTCAGCGGCCGCTTCAGCCGTTTTGGTACAGCGCGGATCCAGGACGACGAGTTTTGCTCCCCTGCGGACCGCCTGCATCAAATCCGCCGAATCCGGCATGACCAGGGATTCGAAACGGTTCGCCCCAAGCATGACGATATGGTCGCAATGCAGAAGGTCGACTTGGGGCACTTCTCCAAAGGTGTCCATGAAGGCCCGGTTGACGCTCAACAGGCAAAGCGACTCATGCGAGGTAATGTTGAAAGAGCCGTATGCCTCGGCAAAGCGATGGACGAAGCGGCTCTGCGTGTCGGCTCCGGCCGTGAACAACATGCCGCACCGTGAGTATCGGGCTCCGATTTCACGCATGGCCTGCGCCGTGCGATCCAAGGCTTCCTCCCAGCTTATGGGCCGCCACAGGTTCCCGCCCCGCGGCCCGGTCCTGAGCAAAGGGCGGGTCAGCCTGTCCGGGCTGTTGATCAGAGCGACTCCGGCGTTTCCCCTGGCGCAGAGCATGCCGCGCGACTTGGAGCATTTCGGGTTCGGGTCGAGCTTCAGGATTTTCCTGTCTTGCCCCTCGCCGTTCACGCGGGCAATAACCGCGCATCTGTTGAAACACATGTCGCACGCGGTGAAGACATTTTCATAAGCTTTCGGATCGGTGACTTCTGACGCGTCCGGAATCGGGGCATCCTTACCCCGCGCGTGAACCTCCGCGGCAACGGCAGCGATCCCGGTTGCAGCGGCGCTTTTGAGAAAAGCCCTTCGGGAAAGGCGGTGATGTTTTGCCGACATGACGGCTCCCCCTTCGTTGCGGGTCAGTCACATTTGGCCGGCGTCGGCGAGTCCGCGGCAAAGGCATACAGATAGGAAAAAATATCCGCGCGATCACCCGCGCTCAGTTGCGGCCAGTCTTTGACACAGGGGATACTTTCGTGAGAGGCCGCGGCGGCCTTCCATGCAGCCTGCGTTTTTGAAAGGGGACTCAGGTCGGATGCCGAAACCCCGTGGCAGGACCGACAATTTTTACGGTAAAGGAATTTGCCCTTGCGGGTATTGCCCTCGACGGCAAAGCTCAAGTCGGCAAGCAGAATGCAACACAATAGACAGAGTGAAATAAGTACCGCACGGCGCATTGTGAAAACCCTCCTTATCGTTATTACTGTTTGTAGACTGCGCCTGTAAACCGGGCAAGAATCCGGCGATTGAACAGACAGCATAAGCATGTGCCCGCGCCTTGACAAAATATGCCTTCAGCGTTTTGCGTCCGACTATAGCCCGGATCACATAAGCATGTGCTGCGGATAACAGCGTGAGCGACATACTGTGATGTTTTCCCTTCAGCAAAATGCGTGCCTTGCAGATACTGAGAAAATAATAAATAATTCTGTAATGTTGCTGATGAGCCGGTGAGCAGCGGCGGCCTTGTTTCGCTACAGGTATCGCGATAGTCGATGCGACAGCCTCAGCGGCGCATCGTCAGCCTGCTGATGTCGCGGGTCATTGTGCCCATGGGGCAGAACGCGCACCAGGAGCGCGGGCGGAAAGCCGCCATGACCGCCAGCCCGAGAAATTCCGACGTTATCATGATGCCGTAAAAGCCGAAGGCGAACTGCACGGCTCCGGGAGGAAAAGCGGAAACATCCGCCCAATCCCACGGCAGCCTGAACGTCCATAGAAAGGTAACGGCAGCGTCCGGCGGGGCGCCGGAAAAAACCTGCGCGGTGCCGTGCAGCATGACGCCGAACATGGTGAGAAAAAAGACCAGGAAACCGTAGCGAAAATAGGGGGAACGCAGAAAGGCGGGAGGTAAACTCCGGCGGGAAAACCCGGCCTTTCCCAGGAGAGCGAAAAGCTGCCCCCTGCCGCACCAGCGGTTGCAGTATGCTTTGCCGCCGCCGAACAGGGCGATGCCGAGCGGGGCAAAAAGAAAGATGAGCCCGAGCCAGGCAAAGATGATGTTGCAAAATCCTGAAATGACGAAGAAAAATTCTCCGATCCATAAATACTCTGTCAGGCGGCGACGGATCACCCGAGTGCGCCGTACCGGCGGCAAGTCGTGTCCTTCACGTTTTTCCAGACGCGCTGCCCCGGTCGGACAATTCTTTGCGCACAGTCCGCAACCCAGGCACAGGCTTTCCTCCACGCGGGCGGACAGCCCGTCCGCCACCCGCACGGCTCCCGAGGGACAAAGCCGCGCACACTCGCCGCAGGCAACGCACCCTTTGCCGACAATCGCTGTCTTTCCGGCCATACAAGACTCCAAAAGAGTCGGGCAACGCATTGCGTAAACCCGGTGTGCAGTGATTTTCCCGCGTCAGCAAAATGTATGCCTTGCCGACGATTTATAAAGATTTGTTAATTCACGATGTTATATCTGCTGCGCCGTAGGGGTTGCCGCTTTGCATCGCTACAGGTATAGCGATATACGGCGCGATAAGCTCGGAAAGTGTTCAAACGCCGCCGAGCGCGGCAGAGGAAACATGCGGGACGGCGAGTTTTGGCATCGGGTGTTGAACACCGTCAGCGACGGGCTGTTCATGGTGGACGCGCAAGGGCGCATCTGTGAAGTGAATCGGGCGCTGTGCGGGTTGACGGGCTATACAGCGGAGGAGCTTCTGGGCCGCCCCTGCTCTGTTTTCCAATGTGATATTTGCGTTGAAATGCGCACAGGAGCGGTCGCGGATTGGTGCAAGCTCTTTTCCGACGGGGAAGTGACGAGAAAGCGCTGCAGTATACGGCACAAAAGCGGCGTTGAAATCCCCGTGCTGAAAAACGCGCGTCTCATGCCGGAGGCGGGAGGCAGGACGGACTCGGACCGCAGTGAAGCGGTGTTTTCTGTGGAAACGGTGACCGACATCCGCGAGCTTGTCAAAAGGGATGATTATATTCAGCGCGTAGAAAAGCTGTATCGGCCTGTCTCGGGTTTTGAGGGCATGATCGGCGTTTCCGCCGCTATGCAGACTGTCTTCCGCAGGATTGAGCAGGCGGCGCAAAGCAACGCTCCGGTCCTTCTTTTGGGGGAGTCCGGCACGGGCAAGGAACTCGCCGCGCAAGCGCTGCACAGGCTGAGTGCGCGCAGGGATTTCCCGTTTGTGGAAGTCAACTGCGCCGCGCTCAATGAGCAGGTGTTGGAAAGCGAATTGTTCGGCCATGTGCGCGGAGCGTTTACGGGGGCTTTCAGGGACAGGGAAGGACGCTTTGCGTCGGCGCACAACGGCACCTTGTTTCTGGACGAGGTCGGCGATATCCCGCTCACCGTGCAGGTCAAGCTGTTGCGGGTCCTGGAAACGGGGGTCATTCACCGCGTGGGCAGCGACAAGGGGCAGAAGGTGAACGCGCGTATTGTCTCCGCCACCAACAAAGACTTGTCGGGATTGATTGAAAAAGGGCTGTTCAGAGAAGATCTGGCGTTCCGCATCAATGTCGTGCCCGTCCATCTTCCGCCGTTGCGCGGAAGGACTGAGGATATTTCATTGTTGGTGCGGCATTGCCTCAAAATCATACAGACGGCGGGAAGTTACGGCGCGTTGAGCGTCGACGCGGCGCTTGAGGAGCTTTTTGCCGGCTATCGCTGGCCGGGCAATGTCCGGGAGTTGCGCAACATGTTGGAGTACGGCGCCGTGATGAGCGGGGGCGGCCGCATCGGCCTTGAGCATATGCCGGAGCATTTCCGCGCGCGGCCGCCGATACGGGATACCGCGCCTGCAACGGATTTTGCCTCTGCGGCGCAGTATGCGCGCGGAGAGGAGCCCGGCGGCGCGCCCCGCTCGTCATCGGGCGGCAAAGAACGCGGTCGGAAAGAGGAAATTCTCCGCGCTCTCGACGCATGCGGAGGCAACGTGAGCAAGGCGGCGGCATTGCTCGGCGTACACCGCACCACGCTCATCAACAGGATGCTGCGTTTCGGCATGAAACTCAGCAGGCACGTCGACGGTGCATGAAAGAGCGCAAACGCCGCATGAAACGCAGCAGGCACGCCGACGGCGCATGAAAGAGCGCAAACGCCGCTGCGCGCAGGCGCAGGTGGAACGCAAATGACGATTGCTGCAGAGGGCGGCATGCGGGGGTTGAACCGGATCGGCCGGTGCCGGCGCGGACGAAAACGGATGATGCTTGCCGTACACGGTCGCCCGCGGCGTCCGGTCCCGCCTTCGGACTGCGGCGCGGGGGCATGCGGATGAAGATTACGGTTGCGGGCGGAGGCAGTTGGGGCACGGCTCTGGCCGAACTGGCGGCCGCCAAGGGGTTTTCGACAACGCTGCTCGTACGCGATCCGGCTCTTGCGTGCGCCGTCAACGAGCGGCATGAAAATCCGCGTTACTTCCCCGGCCTTCCTTTGGACCGACGGCTCCGCGCTTCCGTTTCCCCTGCGGATGCCTTGGCAGGCACCGACATTCTCGTCACGGCCGTGCCTTGCCAGACCATGCGTGCGTTTTTGGGAAGCATCGCTCCTTTTGTGCCCGACGACGCCGTGCCGGTCTGCGTGAGCAAGGGTATTGAAACCTCCACCCTTAAACGCATGTCCGAAGTGACGACGGAGGTTCTGCCCGCGCAGGCCGGGCGGTACGCCGTCCTCTCCGGACCGTCGTTCGCCGCCGAAGTCATGCGCGAAAAACCCACCGCCGTGGTCGTCGGCAGCGCCGACGCCGTCGTGCGGGAACACCTGCGCGAGGTCTTTTCCTGCGGGTTTTTCCGGGTGTATTCGGGCTCCGACGTGACCGGCATCGAACTCGGCGGGGCGGTCAAGAACGTCATGGCCATTGCCGCCGGGATTTGCGACGGCCTGGGCTTCGGGCACAATGCGCGGGCCGCGCTGATTGCGCGCGGGCTCGCGGAGATGATCCGCCTGGGCGAGGCGCTGGGCGCGCGGGCCGCCACCTTCATGGGTCTGTCAGGCCTCGGGGATCTGGTGCTGACCTGCACAGGGGACCTTTCACGCAACCGTCGGGTCGGTCTGAAACTCGCTGCAGGCGAAAATGCGGCGGAAGCGGGCGGCGCCGTGACGGCGGAAGGGATAAAGACCACCGAAGCGGTTTTGCGTCTGGCCGCGCTCCATGCGGTGGACACGCCCATAGCCGAGGCGGTCGGCCGTATCCTGGACGGGGAACTTGCGCCGGCATCGGCGCGGGAACTGATGAACAGAGCTCTGCGCGAGGAATAATGCCGAATAACGCGTAAGCGGCTCAGCCCCTGCGGCCTTTCCCGGCCGGCGCGGCCCCGGCCGGCGCGGCCCCGGCCGGCGCGGCCCCGGCCTGCGCCTTCGCAGCAGGCGCTTTGCGGGGCCTCCGGACCGGTGCCTTTGCGGCCTTCGCTTTGGGGGGCGCCTTGGCCGGCGCTTCCATGGCCTTGCGCAGAATTTTCTCGCGTATGCCTTCAAAACGCAAAATGGTTCTCAGGCTTGCCGCGGCAAAGGCCAGCATCGTCACCAGAAGGGTGAGGGCTTTTTGGACCTGCCAGCGGTCCGCGGCAAGGATGCCGACGATATTGCCCAAGCCCAGCCTGTCCCCGTACAGGAGAAACAGGGGCAGAACCGCAAATATCACAATGAGGCCCGCCGCTTCCAGCCACAGGAAGGTCTGGAGCATGGAGAGCATGAACAGCGTCGCATCGCGCACAATGCGCAATAAGCGCAACCTGCTTTCCAATTTTTTCAGCCGTTCCTCCTCCTTCTCCAGCAGCGCCTGCGCCCGCCTGAAGTTCTCCGGCCCGTGAAAATTGGCCGTCATGGCCCAGTTCAGGTTCGCCACCCCCACATTATAGCTTTTGTTGAATTCCGTCAGGGTGCCGGGAAAAGGAAACCACGCCGAATCGTCGCGTATGACCTTGAAGCGTTCGCCGAAAGCCTTGAAGCGGCTCTTGTACAAACGCGACTCTTGGAGGACATAGGCCTGTATGTCCTTTTCGATCTGTGCCCGGCCGTTTGACAGCAGTTGAAAGGCCACGAAATTTTTGACGGCGGCCACCTTCAGCATCTTGTCGATACGCTCCGCCGTCTTGACGGCAAAGTCGTTGCCCGGCAGAAACCATGCCCCCAGTTCGTCGCGCATGCGGACAAGATGGGCCTCTTCCTCAACCGCCCTGGTCGACATGTTTTCCCAATGCGTGAAAAGACAGGCCATAACCTGTATGTAACCGCGCTCCAACTCGGGATCCAAAAGGGCCTTATTGAAAAAATGCCCGTTGACCGTGATCAGCGCGGACAGCAGGGGAAGTGCCCGGTCGGTGAAGCCGCTTTTGATCAGACAGACTATCCTGCGGTATTCGGCGTCATGCAGTGCCTGACAGGTGCGGGCTGCCTGTTCGTACAGCAGCGCCGCCTCGACGAAACGACCTTGGCATTCCAACGCCCTGCCCTGCAACAGCACATGCCACGCCTGGACGACGGGATGCGGGGAGGAAAATTCCGCCTCTTTCCACAACTTGTCCGCCTGTTCCAGATTCCCTGCCTCGGCTTCTTTGAAGCCGCGCAGGCTGAGTTCCCGGTAGTCCCTGGAGTTCTTCAACGTCATGGCCTGCATTTCGTCGGCAACTTCCTCCGGCTCTTTCGCCGCGAAATCTGCAAGCAGGCTCCAGATGCGGTTGTTGTCCTGCGCGGCCAAGTGGCCTGCGGCTTTTTGCAAATCCTTGCTCCGCGCCCTCCAGAAAAAATCGACGACGCGCAACTGCAGAAGCCGGTTGATATCGTAAAAAGCCTTAAGCATGGTGCCTGTTTCGCTGTCTTCGCGCAACGTCGCGAGTATCCAGGCTTCCTTGCCCGCAGGGTCCGGCGCCCCGGCAAGCCCCTGCTCGATGCCGCGCGCACCGGCGCGCATGCCGCTGAAATCCATGCGCGCAATCTGCGGCCACACCGCCGCCTGCCCCGGATCAATTTTTTTTGAAGGACAATGCGCCGCTTCATGACTGCGCTGGCCGCAATAAAAGCATTGCGGCCAGGAACCGAAAATAAGATCGACGGGGACTATCTGAGGCAGGACGGCCATTCCGCTCGGCCCGCTTTCCGGCAGGGTAAGACTCGCCCAGCCGTCCGGACTCAGGGTAGCAGGCGCGAAACGCACTTCATGCACGGCGAAGCCGTCACCCGCCATGAGCGCATTACGCATGGACATGTGCGGATAATCGGGAACAAGATATTTCCACGGTACATCAATCTTACCGGGCAGGTCTTCATTCATGTTCAGGCTGTTGCGGTCCGCCACCACCGTCACGCAGGGCCAGTACTGTTCGGGGGCGCCCTCTTTCAGACGCTGGACCAGACGCAGGAAATCAAGGCACCAGTTCTTGACCTGGCGCAAGCCCTCCAGCGGAAACATGAGAAAATTGTCGTGCAGCAAAAAGCGGAATTTGTTGCGTTGCAGCACGGATTCCAAATGGGTGAAAAACTCCCTCCAACCGACCATGAAATTTTTATCCAAAGGGTTGCCGACGGGGCGCAGCACGGCATACCAGGCAAGCGGGGAGCTGTAGGGGAGTCGGGCGTCCACTTCAAGGAGAAGCCACAATTCGGCCGATACTTCCGGCTCCTGGCCCTTGAGGCTGAGCCCGGGGATCCTGTTGACGACATCCATCTGGGACCTGTGTATCTGAACGCTGAACTCCACAGGCGGCGGCAGGTTTTCCAGCATCAGGGACTCGTCGAAAATCAGCGTGCGCTCATTGTTCCTGCCGTAACGGAAACGGGCGGGGAAAATGCGAAGATGCATGGGGAGCATGTTGAAGCGCGCCCACACCGCCAAACGGGCGCCCGCGAGAAAAACGTCCGTGGAAAAAAAGAAGCGCAGCGCCTGATTGTCGTCTTCGGCGACGAGCAACCCGCCGTAGTCATCAAGGGTCTGCAGCACAGTCTGGTTCAGGCGGCCCGTCCAAAGCATGCGCAACGCCCAGCCGTCCGCCTGGACGCGCACGTCTCCGACGTCTTTCAGTTGTGACCGCAGAGGCTCAAGTGTGGGCAAGGTTTCCCCCCGCGGCTCCGCAGGGCGCGGAACCTTCCGGCAAAAGGATGCTGACGCTTTTTATCCTACCAACACTCGCCGCGCGCGTAAAGGTTCCCCCGCCGGGGCGGGCCGGCGCGGATATTGCGGACATGCCGGCCGACACGCGCCGCGCGCGTAAAGCTTCTTCCTTCCCGCCTGCAAGCGTGCGCCGTACCCGCCCGCGGGAACCGGCCGGACGCGCAATGCGGCGTTTACGCCCGGCCGGAGCGGCGTCGGCACGTTCGGAAAAATTTTCCTCCCGGCGGCAAAACGTCGGATACGCACTCCTCTGCAATTATATCGCTATGTATTTATTAAATTTTTATACTTTGGCATTTATATTGCTTTTTGTTTGCCAGACAACTCAAGGAGGATATCATCATGTCTTTGGTCATTAATCACAACCTCATGGCTATGAATGCCGCCAGGAATCTCGGCGTGTCATACGGCAATCTTTCTGCCTCCGTGCGCCGCCTGTCATCCGGCCTGCGCGTGACGACGGCAGCCGACGATGCGGCAGGCCTGGCCATCCGCGAACTCATGCGCGCGGAGATAGCGGGCCTCAACCAGGGAGTGCGCAACGCCAACGATGCCATTTCCCTGATCCAGACCGCGGACGGCGCGCTCGGCGTTATCGACGAAAAGCTGATACGCATGAAGGAGCTGGCCGAACAGGCCGCAACGGGCACCTACAATTCGGACCAGCGCCTGATGATTGAGTCCGAATACCAGGCCATGGCCTCGGAAATCACCCGTATCGCCAACGCCACGGACTTCAACGGCGTGCATCTGCTCAACGGCAACCTGTCCGGAGAAGGAAACCATAACGGCGCCGGCATGGTTTCCACCGGCGAATTGAAGATACACTTCGGAACCGGCAACGATTCCGCCGAGGACTACTATTACATCCACATCGGCAGCGCCACGGCCTCCTCACTCGGCCTCGGCAACAGTTCCGATTTCGACGCCGGACACGACATTTCCACGCAGCAGAACGCGCAGTTGGCACTGGAGGCCATCAACCAGGCCATTATCTCCAAGGACAAGATACGCGCCCATCTCGGCGCCATGCAGAATCGTCTGGAGAACACCATCAGCAACCTCCAGATTCAGGCGGAAAACCTGCAGGCGGCCGAATCGCGCATTTCCGACGTGGATGTGGCCTTGGAAATGACGGAATTCGTGCGCAACCAGATTCTGACTCAGGCTGCCACCGCCATGCTTTCGCAGGCCAACTCCCTGCCGCAGATGGCTCTTTCCCTTATCCAGGGTTAAGCGGCGGCGACATAGATTTTTCCGGCAGAGGCCGACCAAAGACGCGTCCGGGCGGGGAGCCCTCCCTCCCCCCGGACGGGAAAAGGCAGGTGGGACGATTCGGGCGGAAAAAGCAGGAAATACGCACCACGCGCCGGCTCGGGGAGACCCGAGGCGTATTGCGCCCTGCGACGGCAAAGTCAAAATTTTTCCGCGAGATACTGCAAGGCAAACGCGGCAGCGGTCTGCTCCGCTTTTTTGACGCCGGCGCCCGCGGCCGTGAAGTCGGTACCGTCGGGCAGCGTCAGACGGACGGTAAATACTTTCTCGTGTTCGGGACCCGTACTGTCCGCCAGCGTATACACGGGGCGCTCCCGAAAAATTTTCTGCGTCGCTTCCTGCAGGCGGCTTTTGCAGTCCTTCATCCCTTTGCACGTCTTGCGTATCTCTCCGCATCCGGCAAAAAGCGCCTGCACGGCCTGCCGCGCCGCCGCGTAGCCGCCGTCCAGAAAAATCGCCCCAAGAAGCGCCTCAAAGGCATCGCTCAACAGCGAATCTCTGTCCCTGCCGCCCTGCGCTTCCTCGCCCCTGCCCAGCAGCAGATGCCCGTCGAGACCGATGCGGCGCGCTGCGGCAGCCAAGCTTTCCTGATTCACCAGACGGGACCGGGCGGCCGTCAGTTCCCCTTCTCTGGCGCTCGGTCTGCCGTTGTACAAGTCTTCAGATACGCACAGCTCAAGTACCGCGTCACCCAGAAACTCGAGGCGCTCGTTGTGCTCTTCCCCGTCCTGCTTTTCGTTGGCGAACGAACTGTGGGTCAGGGCGGTGCGCAAAAGCTTGACTTGGGTGAAGTGATAGGGAATAGCTTGCTGAAGTTGCTTGTACATGAACGCTTCCTTTTTTACCCGGATTGAGCCTGCCGTGCATGCGCATGACGATGTTGCAGCCCTGTTCGCGCCCGCTTCGGTCTGCGTGGCAGGCGTATCGCGCGACCCGGCCGGCGTATGGGACGCCGTTGTCCGCAATCTGACCCGCGCGGGCTACACAGGGAAAATATTTCCCGTCCTTGAAGCAGGCGGGGAAGAACCGCCTGCTGCGGTCCCTCACGTATCGCGGCAGGCAAATGTCGAAAGCGGCTTCAGATGCGACGGATGGGCGGCGCCCCCCGCGAGCCCTCCCCGGCCGCACGTGGCAATGGTCGAACGCACCTTGCCCGAGGCCGGCACGATACTTGGTCTTCCCGTCTACCGCAAGCCGTCGGACATAGTCGCCGATCGTCCGCCGGACCTTGCCGTGCTGTGCCTTTCCGGCGAGCGGACGCCGGGTATGTTGCGCGAATTCGCCGCGCTCGGTGCGCGGGCGGCCCTGGTGCTCGGCCCCGGCTGCGGCGAAACGCGAGGCGCGGGACGGGTTGCGGCGGAGCGTCTGCGCCGCATCGCCCGGTGCTGCGGCATGACCATGCTCGGCCCCGACAGCGGCGGCATCTGTATACCGCAGACCGGCCTGTTCGCTTCTCCCGCCCAAGTCACCGTTCGGCCGGGCGGCATCGGGTTTTTCGCCCGCTCCGGCGCCCTGTGCGCCTCCCTGCTGGAACTTGCCGCAACGAGGCACATCGGCTTTTCTTCATTCGTCAGTCTCGGCGATTGGGCCACGGCGGGCGAGGCGGACATGCTGGACCATTTTGCCGCGGACCCGCGGACGAACGTGATTGCGAGCTGCCTTGAGTACATTGAAGACGGTCCGCGGTTTTTGCGCAGCGCCCGGAGCGCGGCCGACAAAAAACCGGTAATTTTGCTCAGGATCGGGCGCTCGGCGGTCGGGGCGCGGACCGTATCGGCCTGCACAGGCGCCGTGACGGCCTCCGCAAAGGCCGGAGCGGCCGCCTTCAGGAAGGCAGGCATTATTGAAGTCGGTGAATTCGATGAACTTTTCGGACTGGCTGCCGCCTTTGACGCCTGTACGCTGCCGGCCGGCCCGGCAACAGCCGTCATCGCCGACGACTGGAGTTTGGGTGCCGCCGCGGCCGACTGCTGCGAAGAAAACGGTCTGGTTGTACCGCCGTTGTCCACGGCGACGGTCAACGAACTGCAAAACCTGCTTCCCTTCCGCTCTTTGCCGTTCAACCCGGTCAACGCGCCGGCCGACGCTTCGCCGGCGCTCCTCGGCCGGCTCGCCGGCGCCGTGCTCCGGGACGCGGCCGCATCCGCTCTTCTGCTGCTTGTCTGCGTCGACGCCCGGCGGAATATGGAAACTTTGCCGGACATCCTCGCCGGCCTGCCGAATTTTGCCGACAAGACCGTTCTGGTCTGTCTCATGGGCGGAAAGAGCGCGGAGAACGCGCGGGAATGCTTTGCCGGGCGCGGCATCCCCTGCCTGCCTTCCCCCGGTCAAGCCGCAGCCTGTCTGGCAGCCCTCTATCGGCGCAGGTTCCGGCAGGAGCAGCCGCAACCTGTGGACATAGACTACCGGCATGACAGGGGGCGTGCCCGCGCCGCCGTTGCGGAAGCCCGCGCAGGGGGGGCGGCGGAACTCTCCCTGTATCACGCGCGGGAGATTATGCGCGCCTATGAAATTCCCTGCCTTGACTCCAAACTCGCCCGCACCGGAGCGGAAGCCGTGCAGATCGCCGCGCAGATCGGCGGACCCGTTGCCCTGAAAATCGCCTCCCCGCATATAACGCATAAGGCCGACGTGCAGGGCACGGTATTGAACCTGGGCAGCCCGAAAGAAATTCGGGCCGCATTTACGGCGATTACCTCCAGGGCGGCGCGGCTGCGCAAGGAAGCCTACATAGCGGGGTGCATAGTCCAGGCCATGTCTCCCGCGAACGCGCGGGCAACGAGCATATGCATGAAGCGGGACAGGGTCTTCGGCCCCATGCTGCTTTTCGGTCTTGAGAGCGGTCTGCCCGGCGATTCACACAACCTGTCCTGCCGGCTGCTCCCGCTTTCCCTTGACGATGCCCACGACATGGTGCGTGAAGTCCTGGCCTTCCCGGTCCGGCCCGGGCAAGCAACGGAAAAGGAAATGAATTTCGCCGCACTTGAAGATATCCTGTTGATTCTTTCGCGCCTCGCCCTGGACTGCCCCGAGATGGAAGAGATCGCGTGCAGCCCGGTGACGGTTGACCATCAGGGAGCAGAGGTTGTGAACGTCAAGATATTGCTTGCCCGGACGCCTCCCGGCGATAAAGGACGCAACGGGGTGTAGGGCATTTCACCATGCCGACGCAAAGCGGTCGCAAACACACGCAGGAGCAGATATGTCCGCAGGACTGTACATCGGGGGAACCCGCGCCTATGCGGGTAAAAACACGCTTACGGCAGGCATCGGGCTGCAGTTTCAGAAAGAAGGACTGAACATAGGCTACATGAAGCCGCTGGGCGTGATGCCCGTTGAAAAAGACGGGCGTACGGCGGATGAAGACGCCTCTTTTGTCCAGGATGTACTCGGCCTGGAACAGCCTGCGCATCTGGTCACGCCGGTTCTGCTTACCCAGGATTTCAAAATGAGCGCTTTTGCGGGACTGGCGCCGGACTGTCTGCCGCAGATAATCGAAGCCTACCGCAGCCTTGCGCGCGGACGCGACCTTATGCTGGTCTGCGGGTCGGGGCACGCCCTCTCCGGCAAATACTGCGACCTCGACGGCATACGCCTGGTGCGGGAGATGGATCTCAAGGCCGTCATTATCGACCGCCTGCAACACGAAATCAATTATGACGAACTGCTGCACGTCAAGGAATTGCTTGGAGAGCGCATGCTCGGCGCGGTGCTCAATGACGTGCCGGCGACATTTATGAACGAGATCGACAACATCGTGCGTCCCTGCCTGGAGCGCTTCGGGGTGCGGGTGCTGGGCGTGCTGCCGCACGACTCTCTCATGTCCTCCATCCGCGCTTACGAACTGGCCGAAGGCCTGGGCGGGCGTCTTGCGGCCGCCCAGCACCGGGCCGGACGCATGGTGGAAAATTTTCTCATCGGCACCATGCAGGTGGAAAATTTTATGGCCCACTTTATCCGCAACCCCAACGCTGCGGTAATCGTAGGCGGCGACAGGGCCGATGTGCAACTGGTCGCCATTGAGGGAGGATGCCCCTGCCTTGTACTCACGGGCAATCTTTTCCCCAACGACCTTATCCTGTCCAGGGCGGATGCCGTGAACGTGCCCATCGTGCTGGTCCGGCAGGACACCTAT
>JAITDR010000224.1 GCA_031282465.1 Desulfovibrio sp. | reverse complement strand
GGCGCGCTCCCGTTCTTCCGGATAGGCATGAGCCGTCATGGCGAAAATCGGCATGTCCGGGTATTCCCGGCTGTCCAGAATGCGCCTGGTGGCCTCGTAGCCGTCCATGACCGGCATTTGCAGATCCATGAGTACGACGTCAAAGGGCGGCCTGCCCCCGTTCCGGGGCGTCTCTTCCAGAACTTTCAAGGCTTCCTCGCCGTTTTCCGCCGTTGTCACCTCAACGTCGACGGAACTGAGCAGTTCGCATGCGATCATGCTGTTGATCTCGTTGTCTTCCACCAGCAAAACGCGCATGCCGCTCAACACGGCGTTTTCGTCCGCACTTTCCTCACGTTCCGCGCCTGCCGTCTCGCCCTCTCCCGGTCCGGGGGTTTTCTCCTCCTCTTCGGGCAGAGGAAAGGTGCATGAAAAGCTGAAGACCGAACCCTTGCCTTCTTCGCCGGCGACGGTGATCTTCCCGCCCATGAGTTCCACCATTTCGCGGGCGATGGTCAGGCCGAGGCCGGTGCCGCCGTATTTGCGGGTGAAGGAACTGTCCGCCTGACTGAAGGCGGAGAAAATCCTCTCGGCCTGTTCGGGGCTCATGCCGATGCCGGTATCCTCCACAGCGAAGTCCAGGGTCACGTCCCGGTCGCTGCGGCCGGATACGGCCGCGCGGACGGTCACGGAGCCTTTTTCGGTGAACTTGAAGGCGTTGTCCATCAAGTTGAGCAAGACCTGCTGCAGCCGCAGGGGGTCTCCCAGGAGAACGGGGGGGATGGAAGGATCCACCTCCAGGCTGAGGGCTATGCCGGAATCGGCGCTCCGTTCCTGAAAGCCGGCCGCGATGTCGCCGAGGACGCCGCGCACGTCGACGGGGATGCGCTCCAAGGTCATCTTGCCTGCTTCGACCTTGGAAAAGTCGAGAATATCGTTGACGATGCCGAGCAGGGTCGAGGCTGCGCCGCCCATTTTTGTCGCATAATCCCGCTGCCTGTCGTCCAGGGACGTTTTGAGCAGCAACCGGGTCAGACCGATGACGGCGTTCAGCGGCGTGCGTATCTCATGGCTCATGTTGGCCAGGAAAACGTTCTTGACTTTGGTCGCCGCCATGGACGCCGTCACGGCGCTTTTCAACTCAAGAAGGGTTTTTACTCTGGCCAGCAATTCTTCTTTGTCGAAGGGCTTCGGGAGATAATCGTTCGCGCCGACCTGCAAGCCCAGGACGACGTCCTGAATCCGGTTTTTCGCCGTCAGCATCAGAACGGGCAAATCGTAGAGCGAATACGTCTCCCTCAGGCGACTGCAGACATCATAGCCGGACATTTTGGGCATCATGACGTCCAGAAGGACAAGGTCGAATTTTTCTCCGCTCGTTATGAGACCCAGAGCTTCAGCCCCGTTGTAGGCTTTCGTCACATGATAATCGCGTATGGAGAGAAGGTTGCTCAAAACCTGGATATTGACCGGTTCGTCATCGACGACGAGTATCCTGTACCCTCCTTCAGCCCGCGCTTCGCCTGTGCCGCGTTCCTCCCCGTCGACCGGGGCGAAATCCTCCGCATCAATAAGCGTTGTCGGGCTTGCGGCCGCGCCGACATCAATTGTTCCGTCCGACACGGGGATGGTGAACGTAAACGCCGACCCCGCTCCCGGCCGTGAGGCTACGCGTATCGTTCCGCCGTGCAACTCGACAATTTTTTTGGTGATGGACAGGCCAAGGCCCGTCCCGCCGTATTCCCTGGCAGTGGAACCGTCAACCTGCTCAAAGGATTCAAATATGGTCTCGAATTTGTCTTCGGGGATGCCGATGCCCGTGTCCGACACGGTAACGGCCGCCTTGCCGTTCGCCACAGAGGCCGATACGCGAATCGTTCCTTTTTCGGTAAATTTGATTGCGTTGCCGATCAGGTTGTGCAGTATCTGCTGAATCCTGTTCTCGTCGGCGGCGATCGCGGGCAGAGAATCGTCAATTTCGTTGACCAGCGCCAGGTCTTTCCCCTTGGTCAGAGGCTTCGACAACACGATGACCGTATCGACCAGCGTTTTCAGTTCCAGGGCCTTGATCTGCAGGGTGATTTCTTTGTTTTTCAGCCGGGTGAAATCCAATATATCATTGATCATATTGGAGAGTCGTTTGCCGCTGTTGACGACGATGGCGAGGTTGTATTTCTGTTCCTTGCTGAGCCGGCCGGTCGCGCCGTCGATCATGGATTCGACAATCCCGATGATCCCGTTGATAGGTGTTCTCAACTCGTGGGACGTATTGGCCAGGAATTCGTCCTTCAGTTCATTCAACCTGTTCAAATAGATATTTTTCTCTTCAAGGGCCTTGGCATAGTTCTGCATTTCCCTGATGAGGCTGTTGATTTTTTCGGTCATGAACCTGAAGGTCACGGACAAGGCGCCGATTTCGTCGTTGCTTTGGATCAGCGGCACTTGCGCGTCAAAATTGCCTTCCCCGAGAATTTTGGCGGTATTCGACAGTTCAAGGATCGGCCGGGCGACGCTTCCCGCAATGATATAGAGCATGAAGGCGATGACGCATATCGCGAGGACGGACGCCAGAATGACGTAATTCCGGATGCCGGCGGCATTGTCCAGAATTTTCGTCATGGGAATGCTGACCGCGACCGACCAGGGGCTCGTCACGCTGCTGAATTGAATCGGCATATAGACGGTATAATAGTCCCGTCCGCCGAAAATATAGGTTTCTCCGTTCTTGACGGCGGCTTTCGCTTCCGCCGCACAGCGCAACCGCGCCGGATCCGCTTTGAGCAGAGCCCCGGCCAAATCGGCGTCCGGCAGGGACAGGTCGAGTGCGGACTTGTCGGAGGTTGCCGCATAGTTCCGCAGCGCATCCGCAAACCGTTTGTTGTTTTCGTATGTTTCGACCTGTTCCTTGTCCTCCGGGTCCTTGACGGAGTTTTCGGCCAAATATTCATCCGCAAGGCGTATGGCCGCGGAAAGCAGGGATGCGTCGGCGGTCAGCATGTCATAGGCCGATTCCACCCGCAAATCTTTCCCCAAAAGCGATTTATCGGGATGAGCCACAATGCTGCCCGCATTGGAAAGAATTTCCGTATAGCCCTCCTGGCCGTGAGGATTCACCTTGGAAATCATTTCCTGCAGTTTATCAAGAACAATGTCGGAAGAAACAATTCCGATAAATTTCTCTTTGTAAATAATCGGGAAGATCAAGCTGGCCAGCATGACGGGGTGTCCCTGGACCTCATACGGGTAGGGGTCTGTGATATATTCATGCAGCGTTGTTTTAGGAACAATGTACCAATCTGCTGTATCAATATCATACAAGGGTTCAACGGCAATATTGCCTCCCAGTTTGTTCCAGTACGGGGCGTATCTTCCCGTCTCGTCGTATTCCGGTTTTTTTCCGGCAAATTGCTTGTCCTTGCCGTCAAGGGCATCAGGCTCGTAAGCGATGCAAAACGCGGTGATGTATTCTTTTTTCGCCAGGGTATTGCGCAGGATGTCGTTCATCATGGTTCTGTCGGTCAGGCCATGATCCTTCAGAGTCTCAAAGACCGTCGAGAGCGTTTCTGAAGTGATTCTCGCGCCCTGCAATTCCGCCTTGATTTCATTCTTGTACTTATCGGCTGTTTCCTCTGCCAGGCTGAAGGCGTCTTTCTTCGCCATTTCAAAAGTTTTGTTGGAAACTATCATCGTCAGTATCACAAAGGATACAACGACAACGCTTGAAACCAGGAAAAAAATTTTCGTCTGCAAGCCCAGATTTTTCAGCATGCGGCACTCGTTCAGCAAAAAATTTTCAAGAAGGCCGGAAGTTCTCACATCAGGGAGGGGCGCCCCGGCTCCCGGCGAAGTCGGGAATACCGTTTGCGTACGCCCGTCCGCAGGGGGCGGGGGCGGGGTAGCCGGATGCGCCGTCCGGACAGTATCTTCCGCCGGGGATAGAAACATGTTCGTGCGGATTTTTCAAGAGCTGTCGAAACAGCGTGTCGAGAGCAAACGGTATGACGGAACGGCAGTTCCCCGATTGTGGTTCAATCCGTAAACTTCAGGGTATACAGTTCAACCGGCGCGAAGTCGTCATCCAGGGGAGGCGCATCAAGATCGGGGTCGGGGAACGGCAATACGGCGCGATGGCGCAAGGCCGACGCCGCGGCAGGGGCAACGCGTTCCGTCGCCGGGTCGGGGAGTTTTCTTTTGTGCGGCAGGGCCATGAGCATGACATTCTGCACTACGCCGCTGCTGTGCGGGTACTGCACGGGAAAGATTTCCACCTGTTCGAAGGATTCGGCGAAGGCGCCGCGCACGGCGCGCAACAGCCGCCCCTTGTCGCCGCTCACGGCCGTAATGATGTTCATCATGCAAACGCCGTCGTCGGCGAGCAGGCGGCGGATGCCCGCCGCAGCCTGCCGCGTGCCGACGTGAAAGGGCACCGTATACCAGGAATTGAAAATATCCGCGAAAATGAGGTCGTAAGGGCCGGGGCTGCCCGCGGGCAGAGCGGCGGCAGTGCGGTTGACAAAGGCGCGGGCGTCTTCGTGCATGACGCGCATGCGCGCGTCGCCTACGGGGGCGCGGAAGTATTTGCGGGCCGTCGCGGTCATGCCGGGGTCGAGTTCCACGACATCCAGGCTGATATCTTCTGATGCCGCCCAGCTTTTGTCCGACAACAGATACTTGGGCACCGAATATCCGCCGCCGCCGAGCATGAGGATGCGCCGGGCGTCGCGTTTCAGGGCGAAAGGCAGAGCATAGAAGCGGGTGTAGGCAAAGACGAGGGCGGCAGGGTCGTCGACGTACATGGCGGACTGGGCGCTGCCGGGATCGCTCGCCAGCAGAAGGACCTCGCGCCCGCGTTCCTCCCCTTTGCCGACGCGCAGGGAGGCGTAGGGCGTTTCCACGCTTATGGTCCGGTTGTCCCGCGTAAAGCCGGTATGTTCGATCCACTGCGCGTAGAAGGCGTTGCCGGTCAGACCGGCGACGGCGAGCAGGGCCGCGACGGCTTTGGGCGCGAGCGGGCGCAGCGCGGCCAGGGCGGCCGTCGCCGTCAGGCACAGGGCGACCCCGAGGAGTATGCTCACCGTGCCGAAAAAAGAAAGCAGCACAAAACCGCCGAGAAAGGTGCCGGCTATGCTGCCCACGGTCGCCAGGGCATTCATGCGGCCTATGATACGGCCGATGTTGCGTTCCTGTCCGGACTGCTCACTTTCCCGGTAAATGCGCAGGCGCGTTGCATACGGCGTAATCATGCCGCAGAGCAGTCCGGGCGGGGTGAACAGGCAGAGGGAACTCAACAGGGCGTTGACGTAGACGGAAGCGCCGCTTCGCGCGAAAAATCCCGGCAGGACCATGCCGAGCGCCGCCGTGAGCAGCGCCCCGAAGGCCGCGCAGACAAGCAGGCCGGAAAGCGCGGCGTCGGCTTTGCGCGGCGCGCCGGTGCCATCCCTGCGTTTCGCGTTTTCGCCTGCCGGAGCGCGCGGCAGGTCATCGGCCTTCCTGCGTTTGCTGCTTTCACCGGCCGACGCGCGCAACAGAGCGTCGGCCAGCCTGCCGCCCAAGGCGCTGCCCAGGCTCAGCCCGGCCATGATCACCCCTATGATACAGGTCCAAACGACGACGGAACTGCCGAAGTACGGGGCCAGCAGGCGGGCGCCCGTCATTTCCAGCACCATCACGGCCGTTCCGTTCAAAAATACAATGGCGGCAAGCATAGCTCTCCTTTTTATACACGCCGCGTATTACATGCCCAAACACAAGACCCTGTCAAGGGCAACGCCTGCGAATGCCGGCACGGATATCTTGACTTTTGCGGTACGGCGCTTTAGAGCGGGTCGACATTAGATGTTGATGCCCCCGGCGGCCGGGCGTTGCCCCGGACCCTCGGCCTGAGCCGGCGCAAGGCCGAACATTGAAACATTGCAATGTTGATGTATATGCCTCCGGCGGCAGGGGGAATGATTCCCCCTGCACCCCCCCCCGTTTTCGAATGTATACTTGCAACGTTGAAATGCCCCGGCGGGACAGGGACCCCCCGGTTCCCGTGTCGCCGGAAGCCGGGCACGGCGCGAAAGTCGAGGATGCTTTCGGCAAAGTTCGGGAGCGCGTGAGCGCCCCCTCGCACGGTTGCCGGCGGTTTTACGCGTTTTGCGGCCCCGTATCAGGCGCGTGCCGATACGGGGCCGACAACTTGTACAGCGTTAAAGGAAATGCCGATGAAAAAGAAACCGCATCTTTCCCTGCGGCCTTGGTTGCGTGATTTTCACGCCAGAGTGGCCTATCTGACCGGTATGGGCTTCAGGCAGACCCCCACCAACACCCGCGAGTTCCTGGCCCGTCTGACCGCGCGCTACGTCACGAAAATCCCCGAAATTGCCGAGGTACGGGACGATCTGGCCCCCACCGGCGATTTCAGCGTGCCTCTGCGCATCTATCACCCCGACCCCGGCGAGGAACTGCCCCTGCTGCTTTACTTCCACGGCGGCGGGCACATGTGCGGCAGCGTAACGGTGTATGACCCGATCTGCCGCAAGCTGGCGGCGACGGCGCGGCATGTCGTCGTAGCCGCCGATTACAGACTGGCCCCGGAAAATCCCTATCCGGCCGGAGTGGAAGACGTCCTCGGCGTCGCGCACACCGTCCGGGACCTGTTGGCGGAGCGCAAGGTACGCTTCAAGAACGAGTTGTCCATTGCCGGGGACTCGGCAGGAGGCGCCCTGTGCGCCGTAGTCAGCCGACTGATGCAGTTTGAGCCGGGCAGGCGGATCAAACGCCAGGTGCTGATTTACCCTAGTCTGGACTATACTCTGAGCCTGCCGAGCGTTGAGGAAAACGCCGACGGCTACATGCTCCAGACGGATAAAATTGTCTGGTATCTGGATAACTATTTTCCGCGCGGGGTCAACCGCAAGTCCGTTTCTCCGCTGTTCGGGGAATTTACCGACAAGTTGCCTGAGACACTGGTGATCACGGCGGAATTCTGCCCTCTGCGGGATGAAGGCGCCGCATACTGCCGCAAAGTGCAGGAGGCGGGAGTCAAGGCGCGGCAACTCCACTTCGACGACATGATCCACGCGTATCTCTGCATGGAAGACCTTGTGCCCGATGCGTGCGCAGAAACCTACGAAGCTGTTGCCGCCTTTTTGAACGGAAAGGACTTCTGAACTACGCCGTCCGCCGGCAAAGACGTCGCTGCCCGTCGCAGATGCCGGATAATCTTGCGTAATGATTGTTCCGAAATCGGCAATTACAGCGGCGGCGGCGCAGGCGCATAGCCCAAGCCCGAGCTTCCGGGCGGCGCGAGCGCCGGGTCCCGT
>JAITDR010000106.1 GCA_031282465.1 Desulfovibrio sp. | reverse complement strand
TTGGAGGGGGAGTTGATCAGGATGGCTTCGGTGCGCGGGCCGACGGCCGGGGCGACCAGGTCGGCGCGGAGTTGGAAGTCGTGTTCCTCCAGAGTGGTGATGCGGACATTTTCCGCGCCCGCGTAATGTATGAAGTTTTCGTAGCAGGCGTAGGACGGGTCGGAGAGTATGACCTGATCGCCGCGTCGACAGAGGAGGGAGAAGATCATGAGCATGGCCGGGGAGGACCCGGCGGTGACGACCACGCGTTCGGGGTCGACGGCGACGTTGTATTCGCGCAGGTAATATTCGGCGATGCCTTCGCGCAGGGGCATAATGCCCAGGCTGTGGGTGTAGGCGGTTTTTTTGTCGCGGAGGGCCTGAATGGCGGCTTCGGTGACGCACTCGGGGGTTTCAAAGTCCGGCTGGCCGAGTTCGAGGTGGAGGATGCGCCGGCCGTTGCGTTCCAGCTCCTGGGCGCGTTCCATGACGTTCATGGCCAGGAAGGGGCTGAGGGATTCACACAGTTCTCGCATCCTCGGATGCCTTTGGAGCCGGCGCTGCGGGCCGGTATGCGGGGGAAAAGGGTTCCGACCTGTCGGCGGGCGGCAATCTCGCGGCATACGAGGCTTTACGGCAAAGCGCCGGGGATGTCAATGCGCGTTTCGGCCGCCTGCGATCGCCTGTTGCCGGGCGTGTCCCAGCCTCCGCTCGCAGTCACATGCCGATCTTGATGCGGCTGACGCTCCAACCCGCTGACGGACCAGTCCGGATCGGTCAATTCGTGTGCTGCCTATACCGGTCAAGTTAATTTGCTGTCGACACTTGCGACAGTTGCATTTCACGCTCTTGACATTGCCTTGAGGGCAAGATTAGCGTGTTCTTAGGGATGGTGCCGGAGTCTCGGTCGAAGGAGATACTGTCGCGCAGGTCCGGCACCCGGCTGAAGGTATCGCCTGCATAATAGATCGCATTTTAGGTTAAACGGCGATATGCACACTCCATCTTCAGGGTAGTAAAATGATCGACATAGTAAATACAGCACTCCATAAAAAATTTTTATCCTTATGTCAGTCGGCTGATGCCGAGATACAGCTGTGTGCACCTTTTGTCAAAGAAGAAATCATAGACGATATTCTATCTGTAAAGAAAGATAATGTCGACGTTACGCTTATTACAAATATTAATCTAAAAAGTTTTTATAATCATGCTTCAGATATAGCAGCAATTAAAAAGCTTATTAAGCATAATACTGTATATAATAGATCTAATCTACATGCAAAGTTTTATATTTTTGATAGGACTATATGTATAATAACATCAGCTAATCTTACGATATCAGGATTAAAACGCAATTTTGAATACGGTATTATAACAAACAATAAATCTTTGCTTAATAAATCATTAGAAGACTTTAAATCATTAACTGATGATACATTGACAGGAAAAATCTCTATATATAATGTTAATTCTATAAAAAAGATTCTTAAATTAATACCCGAAGATCAATTTCCAAAATTTCATAATCTGAAGCGGCCAATAATGAATGATATTTATGATAAAGATACGAAAGCTATTCTTGATAATCTAACTGGATGGAAGAAAAATGTATTTATTGAACTCGATTTGATTGAAGAACAGATTTTTTCATCAGAAACTGTACATTGTATAGCTGGTAAATTAAAAGAACAATATCCACAGAACCATAATCGAGATGCAAAGATTAGGCAAGTTCTTCAACAACTTAGAGATATTGGACTTGTTCGGTTTATTTCTCCGGGCAAGTATAAAAAGCTCTGGGTATGAGTTTGCAGCGGGCGTTTTTTAACGCTGAGCTCAGTTCTGCGCTGAATATCATGTGACATACATGTAAGGAGAAGACCATGGAAGAAATTAGCCTAGGCAAGTCCGGCCTCAGGGTCAGACGCCCCGCCTTCGGCGCTCTGCCCCTGCAACGCCTGGACCGCAAGGGCGCCGTGGCCCTCCTGCACGCGGCCCTGGACGGAGGCATAAATTTTTTCGACACGGCACGCGCATACTCGGACAGCGAAAGCAAAGTGGGCGAAGCCTTCAGCGGCATGCGCAAACGCGTGTTCATCGCCACCAAAACCAGGGGAGACGACAGGGCGGTGATCGAAGCCGAACTTGCCTTGAGTCTGGCCGCCCTTAAAACCGATTATCTGGATCTCTATCAACTGCACAATGTCAAGGACGTACCCCGCCCCGGCGACGGTACCGAACGCTGGGAAACCCTGAGCGAACTGAAACGGAAAGGCGTGATCCGTGCCGCGGGCCTTACCTCCCATTGCCTGGAAACGGCTGTGGCGGCCGCGCAGTCCGGACTCTACGACACCGTGCAGTTTCCCTTCAGCCTGCTGGCGACCGAAGCGGAAGAAGAACTTACGCGCATCTGCCTGCGGGAAAACGTCGGCTTCATTGCCATGAAAGCCCTCGCCGGAGGGTTGATCGGCAATATTCCCGCGGCGTGCGCCTATCTGCATTCCTTCAGCAACGTCGTGCCCATCTGGGGTTTACAGGCTGAAGCGGAACTGGCGCAGTTCCTCAGCCTTGCCGCCGCCCCGCCGGTTATGGGCGAGGCAATGCGCCGGGCCGTGCAGGCCGAACGCGACGCCCTCGGCGGACGCTTCTGTCGCGGGTGCGGCTACTGTCTGCCCTGTCCGCAGGACATTTACCTGCCTTTCATCGCCCGCATGGACCGTCTGCTGCGCCGCAGCCCGTGGCGGCAATACGCGGAGGCGGACTGGGTTGAAAAAATGCGCGCGGCCAAAAACTGTATCCACTGCGGCGATTGCGCCTCCCGCTGCCCCTACGGCCTGAAAACGGACGAACTGGTGGCCGCCAATGTGGCGGATTACGAAAATTTCATGCGTGAACAGGGATTGCCGAATCTGCTCTGACGCGCACGCACTTGCCCTGGAAAAGGCGGCACGGCAACCCCATGAATGACGTACTGCGGTGAACTATAACGACAAAATCTTTACGGCCGGGCAGATGGACTCAAACTATGTCAATAGACTATCATTTTTTGTCCGACAGCCTCGGCAGAGCTGTTTTTTTGCGATTGACGGCGACGCGCTTCCGTGGTATAGATAAAAATTCTTCCATACTCCGGATCAGCGCATGGACGTGTCTGACATCATAGCCGTTATTGAACAGTATGCTCCGCCCACAGCGGCGGCGCCTTGGGACGTGTCGGGGGTGCAGGCGGCGTCGTTCACGGAGCGGGTCGATCTGGCGGCGGTCGCGCTCGAACCGAGCGCGGAAACAGTCGCCGCCGCCGCCGAAGCCGGCGCGGGGTTCATACTCACCCATCATCCCTTGTCCATGCAGCCGCGTTTTCCCAACCGCCGCGATCCGTATCTCGCGGTTCTTTCCCTGTTGCTCGCGCGCGGCATTACGTTGTACAGCGCGCATACCTCCCTTGACGCCAACCCGCGCGGTCCTGTACGAACCTTGGCGCGGGATCTGGACCTGCGGGATACGGAAATACTGGAACCGACGAATACCGGAGCGGACGGGCAGGGATCTTTCGGTTTCGGCTTTGTCGGCAACCTGCCGCGCGCAATGTCCCGGGTGGAGTTCAGCCGCACGTTGCGCGCGACGCTCGGCCGCTTCCCGGCCCGTGTCTGCGGCAGAACGCCGGAAGCCGTTTCCCGCATCGCCTGCTGTCCCGGTTCCGGCGCTTCACTCGCAGCCGCGGCTGCGCAGGCCGGGGCCGACTTGTTCATTACCGGCGACCTCAAGTACCACAGTGCCCTGGAGGCCACGGATATGGGCCTGTGCGTGCTGGATGTCGGCCATTTTATTCTGGAAGAACAGATGATGCGCAATTTTGCCGGGCTGCTGGCCCGCGAACTGCGCGTGCCTGTGCGCTTTTTCCCCGGCCGCGATCCTTTTGCGCGCCCGGAATCAACCGTCATGCACGACACTTTGGGTCGGGAGGAATATTCTTGAGCCATTATCTGGAACAAATCAATCTGCTGCGCTCCCTGCAGAAAGTGGACGACGAAATCCACCACATCCGCAACGAACTGGAAGCCGCCCCGAAAGAAGTGGAAGACCTGCGGACGCGTTTCGAGGATACCGTGCTCTACCGGGAGCGCCAACAGGACAAGACGACGCACCTGATTGATCAGGAAAAACGCCTGAGTACGGAAATCGACGACGATGCCGCGCGTATCAAAAAAAGCAAAGGCAAGCTCATGTCCGTGGAAAACGCCCGCGAATACCATGCCGCGGTGCGGGAAATGGATTCCCTGGAGCGCGTGAACCGCAACCGTGAAGAAGAAAGAAACGCCCTGGCGGACGAACTGGAGCGCCAATCCTCCGCCCTGGCCGAGATCGAAGCGGAATATGTGGTCCTGGAAAAAAAGCTCGCCGAGGCGGAAGCCGGGTTGCAGGCCCGCATTGCCGAGGCGCAGGATAAACTGAATGTCCTGTTGCTGAAGCGCAGGCAAGCCGGCAGTCAGGTGCCGCCCCCTGTCTTCGCCCGCTACGAGTTCATCCGGGAGCGACTGGAGCACCCGGTCATCGTCCCGGTGACGGACGGCGTGTGCTCCGGTTGCCATATCGCCATTCCTCCGCAGAATTTCATCGAGTTGCAAAAGGCCTCGCAGATTCTTTCCTGCCCCAATTGCCAGAGACTCATGTTCTGGAGCGAACATTTTCCGGGGGAAAAAAGTTTCGTGTGACGTGATTGAGGCTCCTAACCCGCATTAGAGAGTCGGCATCAGGAAAGGGACGCGCTTTGCGCGTCAAAGTCGCCGATAATGCTTTGCGCCTTGAAACAACAGGCACGGACGCGCTTTGCGCGTCGGAGTCGTCAGCGAAAGCGGGCCGGATCATCGCTGCGCGCGGGGCCGCAAGGCATCCGCGCGGGGAGGAAAGTCCGGGCTCCGCAGGGCACGGCGCCGGGTAACGCCCGGGTGGAGCGATCCACGGCAAGTGCAACAGAAAGCAGACCGCCCCGCGTCACGCGGGGTAAGGGTGAAAGGGT
>JAITDR010000015.1 GCA_031282465.1 Desulfovibrio sp. | reverse complement strand
TTCGTCCGCCTGCATATCGAATTGCCACAATGTACTGAAAAAAGGCATCCGTCCTCCGTTGTATCCGCCGTGAGGGAAGTGTGCCCGAAACGGCAGAGTAAGGCAAGAGACGGCGCTGCAGTGTCGAGAGATCAATACTTTTGCAGGAGCAAGCCGGCTTCACGCGCCGAGACTCCGGCAGCCCGGCCCTTCCAGGCGGCTCCTTCCTCCGCCCAGGGGAAGGACCCGGATCTGTGCGCCGATGCGCTCCTTGAGCGCTTCCACATGCGAAATCACCCCGATCAGCCGGCCTTCCCGGCGCAGGCCTGCCAAGGTATCAAGGGCGATGTCCAGAGCTTCGTCGTCCAGAGTGCCGAAGCCTTCGTCGAGAAACAGCGAATCCGGCGTCTTGCTCCCGGCCATGCCGGACAGACCGAGGGCAAGAGCCAGACTGACGATGAAACTTTCGCCGCCCGAAAGATTCCGGGTGGAACGCAACTCTCCCGCCTGCCAGTCATCCCGCACGGAAGGTTCCAGCACATCAATGCTCTCACGTGTCAGGCGGTAACGGTCGGTCATTTTTCGCAGATGCACGTCCGCGCGGGTCATGAGAACGTCAAAAGTCAGCCCCTGAGCGAAATTGCGGTATTTCTTGCCGTCTGCCGAGCCGATGAGCACATGAAGTTCGTCCCAGCCCGCGCACACCCGCTTTTGCGCTTCCAGCGCACGGATCTGCTCCTGCCGCCGCAGGCGCTGTTCCTCATCATCGCGCAGCCGCTGCCGGCAGGCTCCGATGACCTGCTGAAGTTCCGTACGCTCGGAAGCCAGACGTTGCAGGTCGTTTTCCAAATTTTGCGCTTCTTCCGGCGGAGGCAGACACTTCTCTCGTTCCGCCGCCAAAAGCGCCGACTTTTCCTGTTCGGCGGCGGCAAGGGCAGCGCGATTTTTTGTGAATTTTTCAGCGATCCCGGCCAGACGCCGGCGTTCTTTTTCCGGCAGGGCCGCCGCCGTGCAACTTGCCTCGTCGGCAAAGCCGGACGCCCGGAGCCGGACGAGGAAGGCCGCGCTCAGGCTGCGCAGGGATTCTTCCCGTTCGGCCGCGGTTTTCCGCAACTCGTCGATTTTTTCTTGAAGGTGTACTGCTGTCTGTCGGGCGGCGTCGGTTTTCCGCACGGCGGCGGACGTTTCTTTATCGGCGGCTTCCGCCGCCGCTTCAAGGCGCCGTTCTTCGGCGTCGGGATTGTTGTCGCCGTACAGCGCGCGCCGTTCGCGCAGCAGGCCGTCGCGTTCCTCATGAAGCAGGCGTCGGCGTTCCCGGCGTTTATGCAACTCAGTTTCCGCATTCCGGGCCTGTTCGATCAGGTGCCGGACACGCTGCGTCAGCTCGGTAATCTTGCTTTCCAGGGCGACGGCAGCTTCCGCTTTTTCCAGCGCTGCCGAGGCGAGCGCGAGGCGGCGCGTATGCTCGCCGCGCAGGCGTTCCAGTTGCGCGAAAAATTCCGGATTGTGTTCCGGGTCTGCGGGAGCGGGGAGCGTATCGGGAGGCAGGGCGGCGCGGACAGCCTCCAGGCGCTTTGCGGCTTCTTCCCGTTTACCGGCGTGTTCTCTGAGGGATTCCGCGACGCGGGCGACGTCTTTGCGGATTTCCGCCTGCCGCACTTTGAGCGCCGCCGCCTCGGCGCGCGCTGTTTTCAGCGCGGCCCTGACTTCGGCAAGGCGTTTTTCCGTGTCGTCCGGACCGGGGATGTTGCCCCGCGCGTAAGGATGGTCCGGGGAACCGCAAAGAGGACAGGCTTCGCCGTCGCGCAACCTGTGCCGGGCTTTTTCGTATGATGCGACGGTTTTTTGCAGGGAAAGCCGGATTGTCAGGTCGTCTTCCTCTTTTTCCAGAGCGGCCGTCCGGCTCTCCGTGCGCTCAAGGGCAAGGGCCGGCTCGGCCGTCCGCGCCGCAAGAGCCCGGCCTTGCTCCTCAAATTTCCGGACGGCCTGCCCGGAAGCCTCCAGGAAGACGGCCGCCTCTTGGGCGCGCTCCAGCAGTCTGTCTTGCTTTTCCAGCAAAGACAGGTGCTTGCGTAACTCTGCGGGGTCGCGTTCTGCGGGCTTCCTCTCTGCCGCGCGGCCGGCATCGGCCGTTCCGTCGGGAGGTTCAGTCCCGCCGGCAAGCTCCGTTGCGTACTGCGTCTGCTCGGCGCGCAGACGGTCGAGTTCGGCGGACTTGCGGGCCAGTTCGCCCTGCAGCCCGGCGAGCAGTGTGGACTGTTCGGCGATACCGGCATCGCTTGCGCGGAGCGGTTCGGCCTTTTCGGTGATTTTCAGGTCAAGCTCGCGCACGCTCCTGAGCAGGGGCCGAGCCGCAAGCAGGGCTGCTTTCGCGGCATCGCGCCGGGTCTCTGCCGCCTTCAGGTATTCCTGCTCCCGTTTCGCTCCGGCAAGGGCGGCCGGCAGGGATTCCAGGCAATCGCGCAGGGCGCGCCCGTCCTTTTCCTGTGCGGCGCGGAGTCCGCCGAGCGCGGCAAGGTCGGCGGCATGCTCAAGGCAACGCACGGCGGCTTCCAGGCGGGCACGGTCCGGGCCAAAGGCTTCCTCCTCGAAACGCAACGCTTTCAGGCGCGCGGCAATGCTTTCCAGTTCCCGCTCCAGCCGGAGTTGTTCCCGTATCCCGGCAAGGGCCTTTTCCTTGCGGGCGGCCGACAGGGCGAGTTCGTCGTCACGGGCCTTTGCAGTGTCCAGTTCGGCGCGCAGGCGCTGTTCCTCCTCCGGCGACAGCAGCCGCAGACCTTCCAGGCCGGCCTGTAAGGCGTCGCGTCTCGTGTTTTCTTTTGCGCGGAGTTCGTGAACGCGCATGGAGATACGGCTGTAAATTTCGGTGCCGGTTATACGCTCCAGAAGCGGGGCGCGTTCGTCCGGCGAGGCCTGCAGAAAGGCGGCGAAGCCGCCCTGGGCCAGCAGGGCGGAGCGGGTAAACTGCTCGAAATCCATGCCGACGGCGTCTTTGATGCCGGCGGCCGTGCCTTTGGCGCTTGTTGAACAAATACGCCATGTATCGCCTTCAAAGCGGGCCAGTTCCTGTTTCGGAACCTGAAGTTCGCCGCCTGCCTGCCTGCGCGCTCGATGCCGGCTCCAGCGGCTGAGATGGAGCCCTTGTTCGGTTTCAAATACGACCTCGGCACCGCATTCGCCGGTGCGGCGGGTCATGATTTCATCGGCGTTGCCGGCAATTCTGCCCAGACGGGGGGTGCGGCCGTACAGGGCAAGGCAGACGGCGTCAAGAATGGTGGTCTTGCCCGCACCGGTCGGTCCGGTGACGGCAAAAATGCCGTCGGAGGCGTATGCCGGGTGGGTCAGGTCGATTTCCCACTCTCCGGCCAGAGAATTGAGATTTTTGAAGCGTATCTGCCGGATGCGCATCAACTCTCCTCCCCCGCATCAGCGGGCGTGTCTGCCGTATCTAATGAAGAGACTCCGTCACTATCGTCAAACTCCTCCCCGGCCGCATCAGAGGACGTGTCCGGGTGTTGTCCGGCGCGGCCGGGGAAGGTCCGTGAGAGGGACAGGCCGTCTGTATCAAGGGAACGGAGCGTTTCTTCGTGGAGAAGGCGCAGACGGGATTTTTGGTCTTCCGGCGCTTCGGCGACATTGAGGCGAAGTTCGAACATTTCTTCCACGCTCAGGGTATCCGGCGTCCGATTCTCGTCCGCTGAGGGAGCCTCCCGGCCTGCGCTCCGGTTGTCTCTGATGCGCAGTATCTCCAATGCCGTACCTTCGGTCAGGTCGCTCAGGCGTCCGCGCAGATTGCCGACCAGGGCCCCGCCTTCGTAAACAAGCTCCAGGCAGGCGTCCGAGCCGGCCGAGGCCAGTTCTCCGATGCGCCGTTCCAGGTAATCAAGGTCGCCTCTGATGCTCTCCAGGCGTTGAAAGACGGGGATATCCAGCAGGCCGACGCCGGCTTCGCGTCCGTTGAACTCCACGAGGCAGACGCTTTTGCGCTGCCCGGCTTCGCCGAAGCCCATGGGCAGCGGGGAGCCGCTGTACCGGATAGTATCCGCGCCGTTCACTGTTTGAGGGCTGTGGAGGTGACCGAGAGCTGTGTAGTCGAAAGGGGCGAAGATGTCGGCATGCACCGGGGCCAGGGTGCCGACGTACAGGTCGCGCACGCCGTCGTCGTCGGCGCGCCGGCCGCCGGCGGCGAAGAGATGCCCCAGAGCCGCCGCGGGAATATCGGCGCCGAGGTCGCGGCGTATGCGCGAAACCGCCGCGCCGACGGCGGTATAGTGCCTGCGGATGCCTTCCGCGAGCTTTTTTTCCTTGTCTTCCGGGCTTTCACCGGGTTCGGCGCTGCGCACGTCCCGGTCATGCAGGTAGGGAACGGCGCAGACGAGCAGTTCCGGCCTGCCCCGCGCATCGCGGAGCGTCAGCACCTCATCGGCGGGATTGTCGCAGGCCCGGCCGACCACATGCACGTTGACGGCTTTCAGCAGTTCCTTGGGGGCATTGAGAAAATTCGGCGAATCGTGATTGCCGGCGATGATGACCACATGCCGGCAGACAGCGACCGCGCGGACCAGAAAACAGTAGTACAGTTCCTGAGCGCGGGTGCCGGGTGTGCCGGAATCGAAGATGTCGCCCGCGACGAGCAGCACATCCGCTTCCCGGTCTCGCAACGTTTCCGCCAGCCAGTCCAGAAAGCGTGCGAACTCGTCGTAACGCCGGCGACCGTACAGGCGTCGGCCCAAATGCCAGTCGGAGGTATGGAGCAGTTTCACCGGTGTCCGATTGCAGCAGTAATGGTTACAAAGCTACTGAATATTTTCGCGGGATCGCCCGCCGGAAATCGCGTTTTCGCCCGGTTTGCGCCGCCTCGGCGGCGCAGGAGCCTGCGGGCTTGCCGGTGTTTGCCTCTACAGTCAAGCACACGCTTCCGGAAGCGCTGAGGGGCAGCACGGGCTCGGCGCCGGTGTTTGCCTCTACAGCCAAGCACGCGCTTCCCGGAAAGCGCGCCCCGCTTGCCTGCATAGCCGGGCGCGCGGCGTTTTTCAAGCTCGGAGTCCGGGGCCGGGCCGGCCCGTCAGCAGGATGACCGGCAGGAAGGCAAGCATCAGACAGGCGGTCATGAGAAAACCGGCAGTGAAACCGGCATAATCGCCCCAAAGCCCCAGAAGCATCGGGGTGACGCCCAAGCCGATATAGGAACCTATCGGTACGCCGATCGCCATGTACAGCGGCATATCTTTGGGGAAAGCGTACGCCAGATGCGTAAACGCCGTGGGTATGGCAAGGGCGGCGCACAAGGGATGGACATAGAGGCCGACGATAAAGGCCGGGAAGGAGGGCAGCGCCAAGCAGACAACAGCCGCAGCCATCAGGGAAAACGCGAAAAGCATGGTTGCGCGGGTGCCCATACGCGCGCAGAACCGGCCGGCGGCATAGGCTGCAAAAGGCGCGGCTATGCGCGATGTGGAGAGCAGAAGCGCGGCCTGCTCCGCCGGGATGCCGAGTTCATCTTCCATGTACAGGGTCAGCACGCTGTAGATGCCGAAATGCGCGGAAATAGCAAGGCCGAGGGCAAATACGAAAAAAAGCAGTCCCGGTTCCCGCAAGGCCTGCCCGAAACCCGCAAGAGAAACGGGCGGGTCGGTCCGGACTCCTCCCCGGCAGCGGAAGACAAACAGCGCTCCCGCCGCGATGCACAGCGCCCCGAGGCCGTAAAGCGTGCCTTGTCGGCCGAGCAGCGCGCTCCCTGCGCCGGCGATGAGCGGGGCGAGCAACAGGCCCGCGTTGGGCGCACATTCGTGCGCGGCGATGAATCTTCCCCACAGCGCCTCGGGGCCGAGACTGCGCAGGATACTGAAGCCGGCGTTGAGATAGGGGCCGGTCACTATGCCCAGCAGCAAAAACATGAAGGGCAGCAGCGTGGGATTCGTCGTCGCGGCAATGCCGATCAGGGTCACACCCCCGAGTATGGCGGAGGCCGCCGCCAAACGGCGCGGGGCGATCCGTGAGGCAAGGAAGCAGGACAAAAACACCGCCAAGGAGTAGCCCGCGGAAATATACATGAGCAGGCGGGTCGACGCCGCGTGGCTGATGCCGAATTCCCGCTCAAATTCGGGCAACAGGGGGCCGAAAATTACGCGTATGAGGTAGGTCAGGAAAAAGATGCCCGTGGTCATAAGTACGCCGGGCAGGGCAAGCCGGAACGCCCGCGACTCGTCGTCCCGTCCGGCGTGCCCAAGCCCTTCGCGGATTTCCCCGCCTGCGGGTTCCCCTTCTCCGCCGGCCTCTCCCGGCTGTTCGGGGCAACGCCCGGCAGCGTTCATCTCACCCCGCTTCCCGCTCATAATCGTCGAGGCGCTTTTTCTCCTTGCCGCGCCCGGAAATCGCACAGGCCAACAGCCGGTCAGGATCGAGGATTTCCATACGGCTTTTGCTGTAAGCACCGATAATGCCTTCTTCCCGCAGCCGGGACATAACAAGGTGCAGTGAACTGCGGTGTATGCCGAGATAGGCGGCAAGTTCCAGTTGCGTCAGGTTGGGAACCGGCGTCTTTTTTCCGTCGTTGTGCAGATATATGCTGTACAGCGCGCGACAGACCAGACCGAGGGCATCGAAGGCATGCAGTTCGCAGAGCCGTCCGGAAAAAATGCGTGATTTGCGGCTGAGTGAGCAGAGCAGATTCAGTACCTGTTCCGGGTGCCGAGCGGCAAAATCCGCATCCAGAATTTTTCGGGGCCAACTGACGGCGCGGACATCTTCCATACAGGTAAAAATGCAGTCCATCCCGTCATGCTGCATGGGTGCTTCCGCGAACATGCAGTTTCTGCCGAGGTACATGAGGATTCTTTCTTCACCGTTCACGGCGATGTGCGAGAGACACACACGTCCCTGTTTGATGAAAAATATCCGGTTGTCCTCCTTGCGGCGGCCGGCGCCGGTTATAACGCTCCCCGCGGGGAAGGATACATTGTAGCCTGTATGCAACAGTTGTTCCCACGGTTTGTTGAGGTCCTGCAAGACTATGGGGTGAAAGCAATCATGCGTACTCATGGCGCTGCTCCTTCAGCGAACGGGGCGGCGGGCTTCGTCGGGCGGAGCCCGTGCAGTCCCGGTGCTGTGCGGTTGTATGGCGGGAACGACAAAGACGCATGTCGGCCGGGCGCGCCGGCGCTTCAAAATAAGTGCGGGTATTCCGACAATGCCGGGCTGCAACAATGTCGCGGGCGGGGATAGGATCGTCCCGCACGGGCCTTGTTGTTCCTTCCGAAGTTTTCAATTTTTCTTTTTATGTGTGTTGACCACATCTGTATTATACACATCGGAGCGGGCATTGCCAAGCACAATTTTTCACTAATACACGCTTTAATTTTATTCAATCCGGCGCACCCGCATCGTCCTCCGGCACGTTGCGGCGCTTGTCGGCGGGAATCCAGCGCGTCAACAAACTGTCCAGTTGGGCCACATCTATGGGTTTGGAGAGAAAGTCGTTGAACCCGTTCTCCAAAAACATCTCCCTCATACCGGACACTGCATTGGCCGTCAGCGCGACCACCGGCATGGTCCGGCATCGCTCCTCGTCAAGAGCCCTGACGGCGAGCGTTGCCTCCACGCCGTCCATCACCGGCATCATGTGATCCATCAGCACGAGATCAAAGGGGCGCTTCATAATCAGGTCAACGGCCTCGCGTCCGTTCAAGCAGGTAGAAAGGTGCATCCGGTAAGGGGCAAGCAGCCCTTCCACTACCAGCAGGTTGCCCGGCAAATCGTCGACAACCAGCACCTCGGCCTCGGGCGCAATAAACGTGTATTTCCGCGAAGTTTTTTGCGCGGCGGGCATGCTCTGGGGCCGCCGTTCGACCACGTTCTGGATCAACACGGCGGTGAAAACCGAGCCTTTTCCATAAACGCTCGCTGCCGTGAGGTCGCCGCCCATCGCCCTGCACAGACTGCGGGCTATGGTCAAGCCGAGACCTGTTCCCTCAATATCCCGATGGCTTTGGACATCAATCCGCCTGAAGCTGTTGAACAGCTCCTCCATGTCTTCCTGCCTGATGCCGATCCCCGTATCGGCCACCTCGAAAGAAAGCCGTATTGTGCCGTCACCCGGCATTGTGCCTGAAACGGAAAAGGTGACGGACCCCCGGCGGGTATACTTGACCGCGTTGCCGAGGAGATTCAGCAGGATCTGCCTGACGCGGTTCATATCGCCGCGCAGCCTGTCGGGCAAACCGGCGTCGATGCGGGTAGTCAAGTCGACGGGCTTGTCGGCAATCCTGAACCGGATGATGTCTTCCATGTCGCGGATCAGGGTGCTGAACGAATACTCCGCGTCGGCGATATCCATCTTGCCTGCTTCGATTTTCGAGAAATCCAGGATATCGTTGATAATGGAAAGCAGGCTGATCCCGGCCTGCTTGATGTGCCGGACCTCCTTTGCGGCGTCTGCGGGCAAATCACGCCGGAGCAGCACTTCCGCAAGGCCGACGACGACATTCATCGGCGTGCGTATCTCGTGGCTCATCCTGGCCAGGAAGGAGCTTTTGGCACGGGAAGCTTCCACTGCCAGCCGTGTTTGGTTTTGCAAGTCTTCGGTGCGTTGCCGGACCATCTCCTGCAGCATGCTTTCATTCTGCCTGTGCAGT
>JAITDR010000192.1 GCA_031282465.1 Desulfovibrio sp. | reverse complement strand
CATTGCCTGGGAGCGGGCAACCCGGAGGAAGCGCGCCGCGTAGGCCTGCGCATCGCGGGCGCCGGAGCGCTTGTCATGAGCCTGGCGGCGCTTTGCCTGTATCCTTTTCTGCCTTACGTGACGGCCTTTGTGGCTCCCGACCCGGCGGTGCGCGCGGTGGCTGCCGACTACATCCTGTTCAACCTGCTCGGCACGCCGTTCAGCGTAACCAGCGTCATCATGAGCGGCATTTTTTCCGGCGCGGGAGCAACGCTGTACAGCATGGTCGCGTTCAGCGCCGGAACCTGGCTGGTGCGTCTGCCTCTTGCATGGTATATGGGGCATGTCGTATGGCAGGACGCGGCCGGTGTTTTCGCGGCCATGCTCGTTTCCCAAATCGTGCAGTCCGCCGTCTGTCTGTACTGTTTTTTCCGGCGCGACTGGAGCGGCTTCGCCTCCACGGCGGGACGCTTCAGCCGCCTTGCCGGGACCAATAAAGGAAAGACATTGTGAACACTGAATATTCGCCTGTGTCCTTTAACAGGGAAAACGTTATGCATACCGAATACTCGCCGCTTTCCTTCGACCGGATGCCGGCGTATCTTGATCTGCTGAACCGCTGCAACAGCCGCGCTTCGGATTACAGTTTCGCCAATCTATGGGGATGGGCGACGCACTATGAACTGGAATGGCGTTTTGACGGTACCCTTTGCTGGATACGCCAAAAGCGCCCTTTTCCGGCGAATTGGGCGCCCGTCGGTCCCTGGGCGGAGGTAGAGAACTGGAGTAACGCGCCGGAAACGGCATCAGGCGCGCTTTTCATCCGTGTGCCCTATGAACTGGCCGATCTCTGGAGCGCCGCCATGCCGGGACGCGTGGAGATTGAGGACAGCCGGGACCTCTGGGATTACCTGTACCTCTCTTCGGAACTCTGTACGCTCCCCGGAAACCGTTTTCACAAAAAAAAGAACCTGCTCAGACAGTTCATGAAAACGTACGAATACCGCTACAGTCCGATGACGGAGGCCTGTGTGGAAACGGTGCTGAACATGCAGGCCGAATGGTGCCGTTGGCGGGACTGCGAATCGTCGGAATCCCTGCAGGCCGAGAATGACGCCGTGGCCCGTGTGCTGACGGCCTGGGACAAAATTCCCGGACTGTGCGGAGGCATCGTCAGCGTAGACGATGTGCCGGTGGCCTATACCCTTGCCGAACCGCTGGGCGACGACACCATGGTTATCCATTTCGAGAAGGCCGCACCTTGCGTCAAAGGCGGCTATCAAGCCATAAACTACCTCTTCTGCAACGACGCCGGCAAAAACGCCGTCTACGTCAACCGGGAACAAGACCTCGGGGACGAAGGGCTGCGGCAGGCCAAAATGAGCTATAACCCGACGGATTTTTTCCGCAAGTGCTCGGTGCGGATGCGGTAGGCGTCGGAAGAGCGTTTGCTGTCGAGCAGCGCTGTCATACCATTGTGTCGACATTGACGTTGTACGCATCCGGCGGCCGAGACTCCGCGCCGGCCCGCGCAGAGTAAAGGGCAGTTCACCCGCGAGCGGGCGAACTGCCCGTCAATGCGCTTCCGGCTTATTCGCACGGGAAGCGGCAACCCGTCCGAGGCGGCCGCAGTCAGTATTGCACGTACGCGACGTGGGTTTGCAGGTATTCCATCAAACCGTGTTTGCCGTCGGCCCCGCCGATGCCGGATTTTCTCCAGCCGGCGTGAAAACCCTGCATGGCCTCGAAGTTTTCCCTGTTTACGTAGGTTTCGCCGAATTTCAATCGCCGCAGAGCCCACATGGCGGTACTCACATTGGTGGTGTAAATCGAAGAGGTGAGCCCGTATTCACAATCGTTCGCCAGGGCGATTGCTTCGTCGAAGTCGCTGAAGGACAGGACCGGGAGCACAGGGCCGAACACTTCTTTTTGCACCACTTCCATTTTTTGCGTGCAGTTGCCCAGCACGGTGGGTTCAAAGAAGTATCCGGTGCTCGTTTCGGGCACACCTCCGCCGCAAAGCACTTCCGCGCCTTCCTGTTTGGCCCGGGCGAGCATGTCGACGATTTTTTTCTGCTGGTCGGCGCTCACCTGGCAGGCCATGTCGGGCGCGGGATCGGCCATAGGGTCGCCGTACCTGACCGCTTTCACGGCTTTAACGAGCATTTCCGTGAACCGGTCGGCTATCTTGCCGTCCACATATACCCGTTCGCAGCAGTTGCACACCTGTCCGCTGAAGATGACCCGCGATGCGACGATGCTTTTCACGGCCAGGTCCAGGTCGGCGTCGGCGCAGACAATCGCCGGGGCCTTGCCGCCCAGTTCAAGGGACACTTTGGCCACGTTTCGGGCCGTACCGGCGATAACTCTCTGTCCGGCCTCCACGCTGCCGGTGAGACTGACCATGTCGGTGATTTCGCTGCGCACCAGCGCTTCGCCCAAGGTGTCCCCCGGACCGGTGATGATGTTCAGCACGCCCGGGGGCAGGTCGATGCCGGCGGCGATTTCGGCAAAGGCCATGACCGTGGCCGGAGCCGTCGAACTGGGTTTGATGACGATGGAATTGCCCGAGAGAAGGGCCGGCGCGACCTTGCGGGCGGTAACGAAGAGGGGGAAATTCCAGGGGCATATGCCCACGACCACGCCTATGGGCTTGCGGAAAAGAAAAATACTCTCGTCAGGCCTGTCGCTCTGGATGATCTCGCCTTCAAATATGCGGGCCCACCCGGCATAATAGTCGAAATAATCAGCGGTAAAATCCACTTCTACCTGGGCCAGGGGGAGGATTTTCGCTTGCTCGCCTGCCAGCAGGCGGGCAAGTTCCACTCTTTTGGACCGGATGCCCGCGGCCGCTTTTTTGAGATAACCCGCCCTTTCCGCCGACGGACGGGCTGCCCAGGCCGTCTGAGAAGCCTCAGCCGCTGCAAGCGCTGCCTGGGCGTCCTCCGTTCCGCCCTTGGGGACTGTCGCTATGATTTTCCGGGTAAAAGGATTTTCAACCTCAATAACGCCTTGAGACGGGGAAACAGTGAGGGCTCCGTTGATGAATTGTCTGAACTCGCGCATGTAAACCTCCCTTTGCGCGACATTGTAGCATATCGCGCCGCGCAGGCAAACTGCCGGGCGGTTCATAATCAAGGCTGAAGTGCCCGGTTGTAAGAAATTCAACATACTGATATAACTGATAATATATTTCCTGCTCCACAAAATCGACAACCGGGAAATTATACAAGGAAACACTGCGTTATTCTTTTTGCGGGGACTCTACCCCCTCAAACAAATACTACCGATTTTCCTCAAGGCTGTGACGGCGGATGCCGAATGAATCAGCGCTGAATATGTCGAAGTTAATTTTTCATAGCGAATCAATAATTTACGAAACCTATTCATCCAAGCGCGGCATACCCGTGTTGCGCCGTGAGGTGGACGCCTTGGTGCATCCTATGCTAAACTACGCTCCGGAGGAATTCCGGACGGAATGCGACGCGCAGGGCCTGCCTTTTGCCGTGGCCGAGATACCCTTGTATTTCGAAACGGGCGGAAAACGCGACAAAGAGGATGTCGTCACCGTCGGGGTGCATTGTCCGTTTCCTACCCGGCGCGAGCGTCTGACGCGCCTGCGCGGGCGGTTCGGTCCCCGGAGGAACGCCGGCGCATGACGGGCACAGGACGCAACGGCGCGCGGCGGATAGCTGTGCTGGGCAACTGCGTCGCGAACCGCTTGAGTTTTCTGCTGACGCTGCATCCCGACTTTGCCCCGGCGTATGAACTCGTCCCTCTCCCGATGATTCATACCCTGCGGGGCAATGCCGGGGAGCTGGATGCGGCGGCGCGGACCGCGTCGCGTTGCGACGTCGTCTTCAGCCAGCCTCTGTTCGACTTCGGCCCCTGCAACACCGACGCCTTGCGTACCGCGTGTGCGCGGGGCAGGGAATTGTTCGTCTTTCCCACACCGAATTTCGAAGCGTATTTTCCCGATGTCGTCTTTCCCGGCCTTCCGGACAACCCGCGTTTTGCCCCGCCCTTTGACTGGCACAGCAGCATTGTCCTCGCGTGCCGGCTGAAGGACATCGACATTTTCGAGGTGGAAAAGCTGTATCTGAACCACCCGCTGTTCAGGGAAAAGGCAGTGCGCCCCGGTGTAGAACGTACTCTGGAAAACTGCGCGAAACGCGACAGGGGCGTCGATCTTCCTCTATACCCGTTTATCGAGAAGCATTATGCGGAAACCCGGCTGTTTTATTCATGGCTGCATCCGGGCGAGGAACTTCTGAACCACATGCTGAACGGCATGTTCCGATGCTTGGGTCTGCCTGTTCCGGCGGGGCCGCTTGCGGGCAGGGAACACGGCTTCGGTTTCAACCGTTGGCCGTTGCCGATACGGGGTCATTCCGTGTTCCGTTTTGCAGAGCAGGCCCATGTGCTGGTTGCGGGGAAACGCTGTTCCATCGAAGATACGGCCATGGCCTATTACACGTTTTACGACTTTCATCCCGATGTGCCGGAGCGTTACCGGCATAATGCC
>JAITDR010000261.1 GCA_031282465.1 Desulfovibrio sp. | reverse complement strand
GCACTGAAACAATATGAAAATCGGCTGCCCGAAAGAAATCAAGGACAATGAAAACCGGGTTGGACTGACCCCCAACGCCGTACATGCCTATGTTGCGGCCGGTCACTCGGTATGCATTGAAAAAGGCGCGGGGCTCGGCTCGGCCGTCGGCGACGAGGAATATGCGGCGGCTGGAGCCGACATTCTGCCAGAAGCCGATGCCGTATGGGCAAACGCGGAGATGATTGTCAAGGTAAAGGAACCGTTGCCTGAAGAATACGACAGGATGCGTGAAAATCAGCTTGTGTTCACATATTTCCACTTCGCGGCGGACAGGTCGCTGACTGAAGCCTGCATGCAGCGGAAAATCATCGCCTTGGCCTATGAAACCGTGACTGAAGGCCGCGCGCTCCCGCTGCTCAAACCCATGAGCGAGGTTGCCGGGCGCATGGCGCCCCTTATGGGGGCATATTACCTTATGAAGCCCCACGGGGGGCGGGGCTTGCTGCCTACGGGCGTTACCGGCGTGCCTCCCGCCGAGGTGCTGATTCTCGGCGGAGGAGTCGTGGGCAGCAACGCCGCACGCGTTGCCGCCGGGCTCGGCGCCCGCGTGACCGTTCTGGATGTCGACCTGGAACGTCTGGAACATCTCGGCGAGGTTCTGCCGGCGAATGTCCGGCCGCTTTTCAGCGACCATGTCTACGTTGAAGACTGTCTGAAAACGGCGGACATCGTCGTGGGCGCGGTGCTGCTGCCCGGCGCGGCGGCGCCCAAAATCGTCAGGCGCGGGCATCTCAAACTCATGAAGCCGGGGTCGGTGCTGGTGGACGTTGCCGTCGATCAGGGCGGTTGCTGTGAAACCACACATGCTACCAAGCACAGCGACCCGGTCTATGTGATTGACGATGTCGTTCACTATTGCGTTGCCAACATGCCCGGCGCGTATGCCCGCACATCCACGTTCGCACTGAACAACGCAACGCTGCGTTACGGCTTGCTGTTGGCCGCCCACGGCGCGGAAAAGGCGTGCAGGGAACACCTCGGACTGAAAAACGGCCTGAACATGTATAAGGGTACCGTTACATGCAAGCCTGTGGCCGAAGCCTTCGGCATCCTGGATGCGTACACTCCCGCGGACGAGGTCGTCAATCGGTGATATCTCTATATTGTACCGGAACCGCTTAAACTATCAGGGATTCAAGACCCTTTTCCTTGGTGCCGGCCAGCTTCATCCCCCACTTCCAGCGGCGCTGTCCAGCCTTTCTCCGTCAGCACCTTTACCGCTATCCTTATCTGACGCTGTGAAAATTGGCTTTTTTGCGGATTCCAGGCATATGTATGCCGGATAACCTCATCCAAAGTACGCGCCTTTTCCTGTTTGACAACCCAATGCACAGTGGCAAGCAATTCCAGGCCGAACGACGACTCAAAACCATTCACCAAATCGACTACCCGGTCAAAACGCTCTTGCGTTTCCGGGTGAGACCGCAAGAACTCTTCCGCCTCGCTCTCCGCTCCGGGCACCAGTTCCAACTGCTTGCCGGGACGGTCTCCTCCATCCGCGTATCCTGAGATATAGTATCCTTCAATCGCATTCAAAACATGCCGCAAATTTTCCGCATAAGGGCCATGACTTCCCTTGCTGTAGGAAAGTCGCAACGGTTCGCCGCTTTGTTGCAGAAAATACATAAGTTTATGCACTTCAAGCAAAGTCACGAAAGGGTCCAGCAACCCGGCGAGATAGCGACGCATCAGACCGATAAGAGCCGCTCTTCCGGCGGTCATATCCGGAACAGCTTTCGCATGGGTCATGACGTCAGTTTGCGGCGCGCCTGACGGTTCATAGACAACTATACGCACATCAGGCAGTTCCAAAGCGCTTTCAATTCTTCGACGCACTTCGTGCCAATCAAGGCCGCCGAGGCCGCTCCCCAAAGGCGGAAGAGCTATAGACGTAATCTTGCGTTCTCTGATGATTTTTATCAGATCCCGCAAACCGGATTCAATGTCTTCCATTCGGCTTTTGCCGTGCCAGTGTCGTTTGGTGGGAAAATTGACAATATAATGCGGGAAAGAAAGCGTACCGGTTTCAAAGATAAACATGCGGCCCGGCTCTACCAGCCGTTTTTTGCAGGCGACGGCATAGGCCTTGAAATTGTCGGGAAATTTATTTTTGAATTGCAAGGCGATGCCTCGTCCCATCACACCGACGCAGTTGACGGTATTGACCAGAGCTTCCACATCAGCCTTGAGGATGTCGCCTGCGGTAAATTCAATCATGATATCGCCACCTCAGTAATACCATTGCGGCAAAATTTTTACGGTAGGCTTGTGTGCGGCTTTACCCAGCGCACGATTGACCATTTGTTCTGCCCATTGCGTCTGGACGCCGATACCGATCAACAAATGCCAGGGAAAACGATTTTCCAGCAAAAACTCTGCCTGCTTGGCTTCTTTGCATGAATGCCATGATGCAGCTTGCACCGCATCCCAGTTGATTGTGTCGAGCCGTGCCGAATCCGAATAATCCTCAAAATAACAACTTCCCGCATTAGAAGTTGTAAACACCCAACGCTGATGATTTTCATCGGCCCAGCGAACCGTA
>JAITDR010000246.1 GCA_031282465.1 Desulfovibrio sp. | reverse complement strand
ACATGCCCGGTCTGGTACAGAAAATCTTTCACCCGGCGGGGGCGTTCGGCCACGCGCTCGGCTACGTCCTTTTTCAGGTCTTCTTCGTCGGCAAACGATGCTCCGTGGAAGAAAAAGCGGCATCTCTCCCCGCCTTGGCTCAACGTATCGCCCATGCTGAATTCTGCCTGGGGGTTGAAACCTCCGACCAGTGACGGGTCAATCCACCGGCAGAACACCCGGCCGTATTGCTCAAGTCCGTATTTTTTCCAACTGTCGCACCAGCCGCACTTCACCGCTTCCAGCACAAAGGGTTGCAAGCCGGCCGGGCGAAAGTCGGACCAGCCTCGATCATCCACCCATTCGCCGTAATTGAGATAGTTGCGCAGGGTCAGCGGACGTCCGTCGGCTACACAGCGCATGGCCATGCGCAGGCCCCGTTCCCTGCCGTACAGTACTACGCCTTTGGCGGCGACGTCTTCGCCGTCCCTACCCAAGAGCCCGGCATGTCGGATCAGCAGGGCAAAGAGCACGGCGTGATCATCGATATAGAAGGCGTCGACAAAGGCAGCGCGTTCATCCATGGCGTTTTACTCCTCCTGAGTTCCGCTCGTTGTCGTCGCAGCATATACGGTGGGCCGGGATGAAAGGCAAGCCGAATCGGGCGTCCGGGCTTATGCGTTTTTCGTATATGCTTGTGCGAAACTATTGCTTCCCCTGAATGCCGCATGCCGGTACCGAAGGCTTGTAAACAACATACCCCTGACGGGGTTGTGATACAGCTTGGAGCGTTTCGACTTTGATAATATGCATCGCCTGTGAGCGGGTCCGAGGGCAGCGTCCCGGCCGCCGGAGGCATACACAATCAGTGTGGATCTGTTGTAATCCGGACCCGCAGCAGGCCGTGATGCGAAATCGGCGCACGCCGGATTGAGGAGGAGTGAATATGCGCATTAATGTGTTTCGCCGGATGCAATTGTCGGCAGCCCTGTTGCTGTTGCCGGTGTTTTTTTTCGCTGCTGCGCCGGCGCTCGGCGCCGAGCCGACCAAGCTTGTCGTGGGAGCCATGCCCATCACCGGGCAGGCGAAGTTTTTCGTAGCCAAGGAACGCGGCATTTTTGCCGAGGAAGGTCTTGATGTCGAGTTGGCGATATTCACCAGCGGAGCCGACGGTATCGCCGCTTTCCGGGCGGAAAAACTCGATGCCGGGGCGTTCGGTACCGCCACCCCTCTGGCCCATATTTCCCGCGGCGAAGATGCCCTCATCATCGCCGGTATCATGGGCCAGGATTCTATGTACATCACCACGCCGGAAAACGCGGATACCGTCAAATCCGTCAAGGATCTGAAGGGCAAAAAAATTGCCGTCGTGCGCCTTGCCAGCGGCGATGTAGTGCTGCGTTGGGCCTTGCAGCAGAACGGCATCGACCTGAAGAAGGATGTGCAGTTCATTGAACTGAAAAATCCGACCGCCGTCATTGAAGCCGTGAAAAAAGGTCAGGCCGATGTCGGTGCCTTATGGGGACCCTATGACCAGGGAGCGGCGGAAAAAGGTTTCAAGGTCGTGTTGGACAGCGCGGACCTTCTGCCCGGTCACCCCTGCTGCCGCTTGATCGTGCGCACCGGCGAACTCAACACTCGGGGCGACGTCTGGGTGCGCCTGTTGCGCTCCCTGCTGAAAGCGGAACTGTACAGCCGCAGTCCGGACGCAACCCACCGCGAAAATACGGTCAACGATATCGCCAAGTACGTGAAACTGGATAAGGAACTGATCAAAAACGCCTTCTACGAAGCGCGCCTGGATCAAACCACGGACCCCAATGCCGACGGGCTGCAGAAAATTTGGGATATCATGAACTTTATCAAGGTCATCGACTCCCGTGACGATATCCAAAACTTCATTGAGCCGGGACCATACCGGACGGCCCTGGAAAGCTTGATAAAAGAAGCCCCGAACGAGGCGTTTTGGCAGCAGGCCCTGAAAACACTCAAGGAGCGCGATGCGGCCGCCAAGGGCGGCGGGCGCTCCGGCGTTCACTGGGCACGCCCGTAATACCCCACCCTCCGTTCCCGTCCGCGGCCGGGAACGGATATAACAGAAGCACCGGAAATATCGTGATCTCGCAGTCCGCGCCATCTACGGACCCGGCCGCGCTTGCTCCGAATCGGGTCGGCCTCGGCGGTCTGAGCGTTGAACACCTCTTCTTCGCTTACGACGAGCAGAAGATAACCCTGGAAGACATCAGCCTGACCGTGCCCGAGGGAGAATTCATCTGTCTGCTCGGCTCAAGCGGCTGCGGCAAAACAACCCTGTTGCGCCTGCTGGCCGGACTCGAACGGCCGGCCGGCGGTCGTATTCTGTGGCGCGGCAGGCCGGTACGCGGCCCTTCGCCGGACCGCGGCATAGTGTTTCAGGAATACGGGCTTTTTCCCTGGTACCGTCTGCGTGACAACGTAGCCCTGGCCGTTGAAAAAGTCTCCCCCGGCGCCTCAAAGGCCGAAATCCGCGAACGCGCTGAGGACTACCTCGGCATGGTGGGTCTGCACGACGCCGCGCAAAAATACCCCCACGAACTGTCCGGCGGCATGCGCCAGCGCGGAGCCATAGCCCGCACACTGGCACTGGGCAGCCCCGTCCTGCTCATGGATGAACCCTTCGGCGCTCTCGACCCGGTCAACAGAATACGCCTGCAGGAACTGCTGCTTGACATCTGGAGCGCTTCCTCGCCGCGGCGTACCGTCGTTTTCGTCACCCACGACGTCGATGAGGCGATTTTTCTCGGCGACCGCGTGGTCGTTCTCGGCTCCACGCCCGGCAGAATCATCGGCGAGATCCGCGTCGAATTCCTCCGTCCCCGCCACGTCGAAGCGCTGTACGCGCTGGATTCATTCCGCGAACTGCGCTCGGAAATCGGCGCCTACTACCATCGCGACGCCCGCCGCCAACTCGCGCAGGGGTCAGTCGTCGTTTCACAACAGGAGGGTATCTGATGCCCGACATTCTTGACCGCTGCGCCGATGCGGCGCAGACCGGCGCGGGAACGCTTCCGCCCTTCGTCGGCAACGATCCGGAAAGACCCGCGGAGGTCACGGCATCCCTGTACCGCTCCGGCAAACGGCGCAGGTCTCGTCTGGTCGTTTCCCTGTACGGCTTTTCGCTTTTTATTGCCGGTTTCGCGGCTTGGGCCGCCGTCGCATGGGTACTGCCCGCAAAACATCGCTACCTGTTTCCCAGTCCTTGGCTGACATTGCGGATGCTGTGGGAGTCCATCCCCGAACTTCTGGTCGGCACAGGTTCTTCCTTTCTGATTCTGGCCCCTGCCTATTGCGGAGCAGTCATTCTGGGCGCGGTATGGGGATTGCTTGTGGGCAGTTCCGAACGTCTGCGCATGATTTTTATTCCCTTTGCGCGGGTTGTTGCCCCTGTACCGCCGACGGTCTATATCCCCTATGCCATCGCCCTGTTGCCGACCTTCCGCTCCTCGGCCATTTTCATCGTTCTGCTCGCCGCTTTCTGGCCCGTGTTCATGAACGCCGCAGCCGGATCTCTGGCCGTGCCCGAACAATATCGCGACAACGCCGGCATCCTGGGCTTCACCCGCCTCGAATATTTGTGCCGCGTGGCCTTTCCCTCCGCTTTGCCCCATATCTTCAACGGGATGCATGTGGGATTGGGCATGGCGTTTATCATGCTCACCGTGGCCGAACTGTTCGGTTCAACTTCCGGCTTGGGGCGTTTTGTCCAGTATTACGCGGACTACGCGGATTTTCCCCGCATGCTCGCCGGCATCCTCTACACCGGTCTGATCACCTTTCTTTCCATGAGCGGACTCGGTATACTGGAAAGGAAGGTTGTCTTCTGGCCGCATTGACGCCGCCGGGCGGAGGATCGTCTCCCGGCGGCACCTACTGAAAAGAGAACGTAAACCACAAAGGAACTTGCGATGAACCTCGGTTCCATCGGCGCCGGCAACATGGCGGGCGCCATCATCAGGGGACTGCTTGCCCGCGGCTTCGCGCAGGCCGCAACCATCCGCATCCATGACCGGGATGAAGCCAAAGCGCACGCTTTTGCGCATGAAACGGGCGTAACGCCCTGTCAATCCAATGCCGAAGTCGTTGCCGGGTCCGACGCGGTGCTGCTCGCCGTCAAACCAGGCGATTTCCCTGCGTTGCTGGCGTCCCTGCAGACGGAGATTCTCGGCAAAAAGCCGTTGCTCCTGTCCATAGCCACCGGCACAACGTTGGCTTCCATCGCCGGCGGGCTCGGCGACACGGGCAACACTGTGCCGATCGTGCGCATCATCCCCAACGTCAACGCCCGGGTAGGGGAGGGCGTCGCCGGCATCTGCCCCAACAGCATCGTGACGGAGGAACAACTCGCCTGGACCGAAAAGCTCTTCAACTCCGTCGGCCGCGCCATCCGCATCGACGAAGACAAGTTCAGCGTTTTTCAGGCTGTGGCCTGCGCCTCGCCCGCCTGGACCTTCATGTTCATTGAAGGGCTGGCCAGAGGCGGCGTCAAAAAGGGATTGACCAAGGAACAGGCGACAGCCGCTGCGGCCCAGGCAGTGCTGGGCAGCGCCCGTCTTGTGCTGGAAACAGGCCTGTCGCCTTCCACGCTCGTGGATACGGTCTGCTCGCCCGGCGGCACGACCATTGCCGGTGTGGCCGCGCTGGAAGAAGGGGCGATGATCGGCACGATTATGAAGGCTGTTGAAAAATGTTACGAACGGGATTTGGAAATTCTTGCGAATACACGGTGATGAGGAAGTCCGGCCGAGTACCCGAAACATCGGAAAGAGGAGCAGCTCAACGCGAACGGAATCAGCCGTTGGATGCGAGACAGCCGTCGGATGCGAAACAATCGTTTGCCGTGAAACGGGCAACGGCGGCGTCGAATTCTTGTTGCAGGCTGCTGATGAGTTCCCTGACGGTGGTGATGCCGTCAATGCGGAACACATTGGCGCCGCTGAAGACAAAGCCGCGTTCGAGGTTGCCTTTCATGGCGTTGAAAAGAGCGGCGGCTATGCAGTACGGGGATTTTTCCGGGTTGCAGGTGCTGATGCAGTGGAAAAGGCAGCGGAAGTTTTTCCGCCCTTCCTCAAGGGCTTCAATGAAGCGTCCCTTGATGGCCCGTCCCGGCATGCCGACGGGGCTTTTGATGATGGTGACGTCTCCTTCACAGGCGTCCACGTAGGCTTGTTTGAAACGGATAGCGGCATCGCATTCTTCCGTGGCTACGAAACGGGTGCCCATCTGCACGCCCGCCGCGCCCATGTCCAGAAAACGATAAATATCTTCACCTGTATAGACGCCGCCGGCGGCGATCACCGGGATACGCCTGCCTGTCTGGTCCTCGAATTTTTTTACCGCCTCAATGACTTCAGGGACGGTTTTCTCCAAGGCGTTTTCCGGCTTGTCCAGTTCATCCGCTTTATACCCCAGGTGTCCTCCCGCTTTGGGGCCTTCGACCACGAAGGCGTCCGGCAGATAGGCCGCGCGGGACAGCCATTTTCTGCACAGTATGCTCGCCGCGCGGGCCGACGACACGATGGGCACAAGACGGGTGCGGAATTCTTCCTTTCTCTCGTCGCACACGGCGCGCAGAATTGCGGGCAGATCCGTCGGCAACCCCGCGCCGGAGAAAATGACGTCGGCTCGTTCGACAACGGCCGTCCGCACCAGGGAGGCAAAATCCGTCAGCGCCACCATGATGTTCACGCCGATGACGCCGTCCGTGAGGCTTCTGGCTTTCCTGATTTCCGCGGCCAGGGCGCGCGCGTTGGCCGCGACCGGGTTCCTGCCCACATCGGGTTCGCGCATGCCGATCATGGCGCCCGCGATGACGCCTATCCCGCCCTCGGCCGCGACTGCGGCGGCAAGGCGGTGCAGGGAGATGCCGACGCCCATGCCGCCCTGGATGATGGGAATTTTGGCGACGATGTTACCAATGGTCAGGGAAGGGAAAGGCATACCGCTCTCCTGGCGCTGCTGCGGGTGACGGCCCGGACGGCCCGAACGCGTACTTCAACGCGTACTTCGTCGTGTTGTATAGTCTTTTTCCGTCCGTTGCACAACAGCCGGACGCATGGTCCCGCATATTTCCTCAACGCCCCGTCGCGGGGCTTTCCGTCCGCCTGTCGAGGACCATGCATAATTTTTTTGAAGAACACCACCCGCAATGCCTGCCCGGACGTGCCTCGGCCGTGGAGGCAGTCAGTATGTCGCGCAACAGGAACTCCAGAAGCGCCGGGATGGAGTCGAGGATTGCCGTCTGCCGTTCTTCATGGGAAAAATTATCCGGAAACAGAAAATTTTCGCCGCCGTCTCCACCGAGGTCCACCCAGGCAGCGTTGACGGCCGCAACGGCCCGGTCGGCCGTGCCGGGCGCAGCCGTGCCCTGTTCCCGCGCCAGGGAATAGAGCAGCAGGTAAAAGGGCAGTTGTATGCTCGGCAACCTGTCGGCAATTTCGGCAAACAGGGAACGGGCTTCCTCGTCCGCGCCGCGTCCGGCCGAGCGTCCGTCGCGCGCGTTCCATGTCTTGATCCGTTGCAGCAGTTCAGTGTCCCGCCAGAGCGCCGGCGCGATTTTTGCCGGACGCCCGGTCTTGTAGTCCAGGATGACGACTCCAGGGAGTGGGTAGCACGCTGCCGTATTTTCCCGGGACGACTTTTTTCCTCCGCTTGCCCCGCAGACGCAGGAACGCAAATCCAGACGGTCAACGGTCCCGGCAAGGGCGAAGCGCGCGGGGAAGACACTGCCCGCCGCGTCGTCCCCCGGCCGGAGAGAGCAGGCAAAGGATGCCGTCAGGTGGCACTCGACGGCCAGAACCGTCGTGGGCGGCTGCTTTTCCAGGTATGAGGCCAGACGTTTGCGGACCGCTTCTTCAACCATGATTCGGGAATCGGCCGGCAATTTGCGGAACAGCCCCGCGCAGATATCGGAGTTGACG
>JAITDR010000187.1 GCA_031282465.1 Desulfovibrio sp. | reverse complement strand
GTCATTGAGAGCACGTTCCGCGACGAAACGGAAACCGACCTGTTCGGCGAACAGGCCGTGCTGTGCGGGGGGCTTGCGGCGCTGATCAAGGCCGGTTTCGAAACCCTGACGGAGGCCGGCTATCCTCCGGAAATGGCCTATTTCGAGTGCCTGCACGAGGTCAAGCTGATTGTGGATTTGATCTATGAAGGCGGGCTTGCGCGTATGCGCTATTCCATCAGCGATACCGCCGAATACGGCGATTATGTGTCCGGACCGCGCGTGATCAACGAGGACACCAAAAAAATAATGAAAGCCATCCTGAAGGACATTCAGGAAGGCGTTTTCGCCAGAAACTTCATTCTGGAAAACAGGGCCGGCATGGCTTCATTCAAAGCCATGCGCCGCTTGCAGGCGGAACATCCCATCGAGAAAGTCGGCGCGGAACTGCGCGCCATGATGCCCTGGCTCAAAAAACAATAGCCGTGCGGTTGCAGCGGATGCCGTCGGCCGGGGACGCCGGGCGTACGGCATCCCGCTAGCGGGCGAAGTAAAAATGACTCATGTCGCCTTTGATGCTGACTTGATAGCATGATGCGCCAGCGCCTGCGTTAAGGGCGGCATAAATGTCCTCGGCACGCTCGTGGCGGACGGCGTTGCACAGGTCGTGCAGACCGCGCAGCAGCGCGGCGCGCACGGCCGTTTCCGTAAACAGCGCCGTCAGTTCCGGACGATAGGCGAGGATGTCTTCCGCCGCCGCGTCCGCCTGCCCGTCGCCGACCGCCTCAAGACGCGCATCTTCGTCCAGACGTAAGGTAATCTTGGAAGAAGGGTCGACGCCGCGTTCCTTCAGACCCGCGCAAAGTTCCCGCAAAAAATCGTCCTGCATGCGCACGATGCTCTCGGAGAGTACGGTCGTGACGCGTGTGCCCGGCTCGCCCTCCTCCGAGGCAGAGGGTATATCGCAACGGTCCAGGATCGCCAGCGAATGCTTCAGTCCGGCCAGAATACCGTCCAGTTCCGTCTGTTGTTCACTGGAGACCGAGGAATCCCAATCTCCGTCCACCGTCCCGGCCGCCTTGCCGGGCGGCGTTTCGGGGGCCGACGTCTGCAGCGCCTGCGGGTATATCGTCGAGAGATCCACAAAAACTCCTTGCCTGCATTTTTTTCCCTATCCCCGTGTCCCTCCCTTCCTAGCAAGAACAGTGCCGCGGCCGTCGTTTTTTCTTGACTTTGTCTAAACTATTTTCCTCGTTCGTCGCAAAACGGCCGGGCGCGCCGAACAGCGGGACCGCGCCCCCGCCGCTGCCGCAAGGAGGGCTTGCTCAATGCCGATTGACACGGGAGGTGTGTCGAGAGCATATGATCTGGGCGATATACCAGGACATTCGGCGGTTCGTGCCGCATGCCGCACGGTGTCGACAGCAAATTAACTTGACCGGTATAGGTAGCACATGAATTGACCGATCCGCGCGGTTGACGTCGTCGCCGTCATTCGATATCTGCATTTTCGGTGTACCGAGGTTCGGCGTGTGCGCCGGCAGCGGCAGTGAGCCCACGTTTTCGTACCCTCAAAACCCTCCCTCCCTCGGTGCTTTCGGCGGCGGAGGAAGCGCGCGGATCAGGCGAGGCATTTTCCGGCCTCCGTAATTTCGGCAATCAGACACTTGGGAGACCGTTTGTCGCGGGAATCGAGCCGCTTTTTCCGTCTGACCTGCGCTCCCGCGCAGACGCCCGCTGTGGAAGCGCTTCTACACGCCCAAGGCTTCGTTTTCGACAGCGATCCCGTCCATGTCGCCGCCCGCATCTTCCTGCACACCCCCTTCGCCCCCGGCGCGAGCCTCGCCGCCCGTTTCGGCCTTATCTACCTGCAGGACCGCTCGTCCATGCTGCCCCCCCTCGCTCTGGCCCCGGAGCAGGGCGACTGCGTTCTTGATATGTGCGCAAGTCCGGGCGGGAAAAGCGGCATGCTCTCGCTTGCGGCAGGCAGAACGGGTTTCGTCGCCGCCAACGAACCTTCCCCCAAACGGCTCGCGGTATTGCGCGCCAACCTGACCGCGCAAAACCTGCTGTGCTGCGCGACCGCCTCCTGTCCCGGCGAACGCTTTCCCATCCCCGCGGGCGGCATTGCCCGCATTCTTCTGGATCCTCCGTGCAGCGGATGGGGCACGGCGGGAAAACACCCCGGCATCACAACACTCTGGCGCGGCGACAAAATCCGGCCTCTGCTCGCCCTGCAGCGCAGGCTCCTCACCCGCGCCGCCGAACTGCTTTCTCCCGGCGGACGTCTTGTGTATTCCACATGCACCACCAACAGAGAAGAAAACGAGGAGCAACTCCGCTTCGCCTGCGACGAGCTGGGGCTTGCCTTGCTGCCTGCCGGTCCGTGCCCGCCGGGTTTCGCCGCGGATGAGCCGGAACTGCCCCGTTTTGCCGGGGTATGGAAAGTGCGCGCCCCGCAGGCCGGGGACGCCGGCCTCGGTGGACAGGGTTTTTTCGTGGCCTGTCTCGGCAAAACAGGCGGACCGGCGCTGCATCCATTTGCAACTTGCACGCTCCCGCCGGGAGCGCGGATCGTCGCCCGCGACCTGCTTGCCGGGCCGTATGTCGACCCGTCACTGCTGCCTCCGGGACAAATTTTTCCAGCGGCTCGGGAACTCTATTTTCTCCCTGCCTCCGGGGCAACGCTGTTCAACGCCGGGCTGCCGCCCGGACTGCGCGGTTTTCCTCTGGGTCGGCTCGGAGCCGGGGGAGAAACGCGCCTCAACCCGCGCCTGCGCGCCCTGATGCCCCCCCCCGGCGACCTTGCCCGGTCCGGTGTGCCGTTCCTGTCTCCGGACGAGGCGGGCCCCTTGCAGGCTCTGGTGTCCGGCCGCGGTCTGCGGGTGGACCCGCGCCTCAAGGAAATCGGCCTGTATTTTCAGGATATTCCCCTTTGCCGACTGACTGTGAAGGGGGGCAGGGCGCTGTTGCCCGG
>JAITDR010000176.1 GCA_031282465.1 Desulfovibrio sp. | reverse complement strand
TGGACTACCACCCGCGTTGCCGCGCCTTCCCGCAACGCGTCGGCCGCCGTGATGCGGATATCCTCAAGAACTTCCGGAAACAGGGCGGCGCGCAAAGCCTCAATGCAGCGCCGCTGCAGAGGTTTTCCGGGCACGACGTTGCGGATCGTCTTGTGCAGAAACTCGTAAACGGCAACGCTGTCCATGTTCATCGGAAATTCCTTGAAACATTGCAATGATGATTTATATGACTCCGTCGGCCGGGGGAAATGATTTCCCCCGGACCCCCTCATTTGCGTTCATGTATCTGCATAGCGCAATCTTAACGCTGAAACGAGCCGGACTGCCGGCTTGCGCCGAAACATTGCCCGGAAGCGCAGTATCGCGCTTGTGCGGCTTCGTTTGCCTGCGGCGTTCCTACGCTGTCTGCGAAATCCGGCAAGAGGGGCTTGACATGCCGGCCGGGAATGCGTAAGGTACTTGTCAGGTTGGGCCGGAAGGCGCGTTAACGCCCCCGGCCCCGGCAAGTCCCCCGGATTTATTAGATCCAGGTTTCCCGCCCCTGACTGGAATGGCGTTCCTTCAGGGGCAAACCTGTTTAGACGTTCATAAAACGCATAATCAGGGCCGCGATGACGGCCGCTATAACAGCAACGGCCACGTCCGCAAGGAACTTCGCCATGAGCTTACCCTCCTTTCGGAGGACTTGCCTGCGGCTCTCCTATCCTGTCTGTTGAAATCCGGCAAGAGGGACTTGACACGCCGGCCGGGAATGCGTAGTGTATTTGTCAGGTTGGGCCGGAAGGCGCGTCAACGCCCCCGGCCCCGGCAAGCCCCCCCGGATTTTTATTCCGCTGAGTCTCGCCCCTGACAGGAAATGGCAATTCCTTCAGGGGCAAACCTGTTCAGACGTTCAGAAAACGCATAATCAGGGCCGCGATGACGGCCGCTGCAACAGCAACGGCCACGTCCGCAAGGAACTTCGCCATGAGCTTACCCTCCTTTCGGAGGACTTGCCTGCGGCTCTCCTACCCTGTCTGCTGAAATCCGGCAAGAGGGGCTTGACACGCCGGCCGGGAATGCGTAGAGTATTTGTCAGGTTGGGCCGGAAGGCGCGTTAACGCCCCCGGCCCCGGCAAGCCCCCCGGATTTATTAGGTCCAGGTTTCCCGCCCCTGACAGGAATGGCTGTTCCTTCAGGGGCAAACCTGTTTAGACGTTCAGAAAACGAATAATCAGGGCCGCGATGACGGCCGCTGCAACAGCAACGGCCACGTCCGCAAGGAACTTCGCCATGAGCTTACCCTCCTTTCGGAGGACTTGCCTGCGGCTCTCCTACCCTGTCTGTTGAAATCCGGCAAGAGGGACTTGACACGCCGGCCGGGAATGCGTAGAGTATTTGTCAGGTTGGGCCGGAAGGCGCGACAACGCCCCCGGCCCCGGCAAGTCCCCCGGATTTTGAGATCCAAAGAACCTGCCCCTGACGGATGGTGTTCCTTCAGGGGCAAACCTGTTCAGACGTTCAGAAAACGTATAATCAGGGCTGCGAGAACGGCCGCGACCGTGGCCGCAAGCACATTCGTGAAGAACTTCACCATCAAGCTGTCCTCCTTTCGGAGGACTTGCCTGCGGCTTTCCTACCTTGTCTGCTGAAATCCGGCAAGAGGGGCTTGACACGCCGGCCGGGAATGCGTAGTGTGTTTGTCAGGTTGGGCCGGAAGGCGCCTCAACGCCCCCGGCCCCGGCAAGTCCCCCGTGTTTTATGGCACGAGTTATTGCCCCTGACGGATGGCGTTCCTTCAGGGGCAAACCTGTTAAACGTTCAGAAAACGCATAATCAGGGCCGCGAGAACGGCCGCGACCGTGGCCGCAAGCACATTCGTGAAGAACTTCACCATCAAGCTATCCTCCTTTCGGAGGACTTGCCTGCGGCTTTCCTACCCTGTCTGCTGAAATCCGGCAAGAAGAGCCTGACACGCCGGCTCCAACGCCTCGCCGTACACGGCAAGCCAGATGCACGGCGAACTCGCCCGCAGGACCCGGTGCCGGACATGCCTGGGCAGGAAAATGTGCGACCCCCTGACCAGCACTGCTTCCCGCCCGTCCGCAAACCCCAGAGTCGCTTCACCCTCCAGAACCGCCACCCACTCGTCCTGCGCCTGATCGTACCAGACGGCATCGGCTCCCGTATCGTCCAGAGTGACGATACGCTCCAAACGCAACCCGCCCGCGCCCGTCAACAGCGTTTCGGCATATTCCCGGCCCGCGCCCGCCGCAGCCGGCGGAAGCTCCAAAAGATTGCTCACCCCGCTCCACACAACCGCCTCCGTTCAGCTTTGCCCGCCCTGCCCCCGCCCCGCTCGTCAGTCCACCACCGACCCGCGTACAATGAAAAAAACCCTCGGTTGGGGGGAGCCGAGGGTTTTCACGTGAAGTAGACCTTCACATAATCCGGTAAAAGGAGGGACCGGATTTTTGGGATAACCGACTTGACCTTGGGGGGAGGCCCGGTACACGTTGGGGGGAACGCTTACCACATCGGTCGCCTTATATAATGCAAAGGGCGTGCCGGCTCGGCAACAACAGCGCCTTTGTTCATATTATCACAATATTACAGTATGATACATACAATGAGCGTACCCGCGCCTCCCCATAGTCCGGCGACGACCCGTGCTTGTCCGCGCACATATGAGCGTTTTCGCTCACATGTGTTCGTTAGCGCACGAGTGAGCCGGAGGGACAGACGTTTCACCCGCACAAAAGACGGCGGCGCGGCATTCTTCAGGAACGCCGCGCCGCAAGACGTCATGTCCGGAAATCACAGACTGTTACAGTCCCTTCGCAGCCAGGAACTGCACAAGGTCGGCCACGCGGTTGGAATAGCCCCATTCGTTGTCGTACCAGGAAACCAGCTTGGCCGTCACGGCATCGGCCATGGTGCAGTATTCCGCGTCCACAATCGAGGAATGCGTGTTGCCCTTGAAGTCCATGGACACAAGCGGCAGCTCGTTGTAAGCCAGAATACCCTTGAGCGGTCCCTCGGCGGCCTCTTTAAGCGCCTTGCGCAGCCCGTCGGTGTCCGTCGGCTTTTCCAGAACGGCAGTGAAGTCCACTATCGACACCGTCGGCGTGGGCACACGCAATGCGTAGCCGGAAAAACGCCCCTTCAGGGCCGGGATGACCAGGGCCACAGCCTTGGCCGCGCCGGTGGACGTAGGAATGATGTTCAGCGCCGCCGCTCTGGCCCGGCGCAGGTCCTTGTGCGGCAAATCCAGAATGCGCTGGTCGTTGGTGTACGAATGGACGGTGCACATGACGCCGACCTTGATGCCGAAAGCGTTATGCACGACGTGGGCCACAGGCGCAAGGCAGTTCGTGGTGCAGGAGGCGTTGGAGATGATGTTGTGCTTTTTCGGGTCATAGGCGTCCTGGTTGACGCCGAGTACGAGGGGAATATCCTCCCCCTTGGCCGGGGCGGTGATGATGACCTTTTTCGCGCCGCAGGCGCGGTGCACCTCGGCGTCCGCCGCATTGGTGAACACGCCGGTGGATTCGACGACAACGTCCACGCCCAGCTCACCCCAGGGCAGTTTCTTCGGGTCGCGCTCGGCCAGGCTTTTCAGGGTCCAGCCCCCCGCCTTCACAGTGTCGCCGTCCACAACGGCGTCAAAAGGCGCGCGCCCGTAGCTGCTGTCGTATTCCAAAAGTTGAAAGTTGGTGCGCGCGTCAAAAAGATCGTTGACCGCGACCACGTCGACCGCATCCCCGTATTTTTCGTGCAAAGCCCGGAAAACCAGTCTGCCTATGCGTCCGAAGCCGTTGACGGCAACGCGTGTTTTGCTCATGGGATATCCTCACGGCCGGATAGTGCTGTATGCCCGCCCCTCCTCCCTCCGGATTGGGAAGGAAAAGCTGGACCAGTATAGTGCCGTCGCGCCGCAAAAGCAAAAGAATTTTTTAAAGAATTTGCGGGAAATGCCGATTCCTTTGAAGTGCCGGACCAAGCCCGGCGAGCGGCGGCTGCGGTCCGAAACCTTTCCCTTCAGCGAGATTCCCGCTTGACGCCCGGCAAAGCCCGGCATACCCTGCCTGCAACCCATAACACCCGCTATACGCCGTGTCGGCGTTCCGGAGCCGGATGATGCAGCGCATTCTGGAAAAAATGGCGCAGAAACTCAACGAATACGACGAGGCGTCGCTCATGCAGTTGTGGCAGCACTACGCCGCGACCGTGCAGGAGTTCGAGCCGAGCCGGCGCTGGGAAGAAGCCGCCCTGGCCCTCTGCCTCATCCAGGCCGTACACTGGAAAAACCAGCTTTTCAATTACAACCTCGCCTTGACGGCCGAGCCGGCGGACATGAGCGATATGCCCCCCGTGCCGGACTTTACGCATATACACAAAAAACAGGGCGGGGAACAAGGCGCCGGGGCCGAAGCGCCCAAAGCCACGGTGTTGGCCTTCCCTCCCCGGCCGGAGCGCAAAAAAACCTGATGCCTGCCGGCGCGACGCGCCGCGCGACAATCCGCGCAAGCAAACATTGCAGAACCCGCAAGGTTTCGCGTTGCCGAGGCGGCGCAGGCAGACTGAAAAATCCCGCCGGATGAGGAGCGTATGTCGAATATCGTGATTATCGGCGCCCAATGGGGCGACGAAGGCAAGGGTAAAATCGTGGATATGCTGGCCCCCGACATGGACGCCGTCGTGCGCTTCCAGGGCGGGCACAACGCCGGCCATACAGTGTCCGTCGGCGGCAAGACGTACAAACTCAAACTCATCCCTTCCGGCATCCTGCACAAGGACAAAATCTGCCTCGTAGGCAACGGCGTGGTGCTGGACCCCCGCGAGTTCTGCGCGGAAATGGACGCCCTGATTGCCGAAGGACTGGACCTCGGACCGGGCCGGCTGAAAATTTCACGCAAATGCCACCTTATCCTGCCTTATCACCAGGCGCTTGACCAAGCCCGCGAGACGTCCAAGGGCGACGATAAAATCGGCACCACCGGGCGCGGCATAGGCCCCTGCTATGAAGACAAAGCCGCGCGCGTCGGGATACGGGCCTGCGACCTTGAAGACTTTGACCTCCTGCGCGGCAAGATACACTCGGCGCTCAAAGAAAAAAACGCCTTGCTCGCCGGCCTGTACGGGCAAAAATCCCTTGATCCGGAAACGCTGGCCGCGAAACTCAAGCCCGTCGCCGCGCGCCTCGCGCCCTACCTGACCGATGTTTCCGAAGAGTTGTCCCGCATCGAGGCCCGCGGGGGACGCATCATGTTTGAAGGCGCCCAGGGCGTACATCTGGACATCGACCACGGCACCTACCCCTTCGTGACCTCATCCAACACCGTCGCCGGCAACGCCGCCGCGGGCGGAGGCATCGCCCACTCAAGCCTGCACAGGGTCGTCGGCGTCGCCAAAGCCTACACCACCCGCGTCGGCTCCGGAGCCTTTCCCACGGAATTGACCGAGGAAACCGGGCGGTACATTCAGCAAAAAGGCGCTGAAATCGGCACGGTTACAGGGCGCAAACGGCGCTGCGGCTGGCTGGACGCCGTAGTCCTGCGCGAATCCGTGCGCCTCTGCGGCGTGAACGATTTCGCCCTGACCAAACTGGACGTGCTCTCCGGTCTGCCTGAAGTGAAAATATGCACGGAGTACGTCTACCGCGGTCGGCGTATCCTCTACCCTCCGCAAGCCGAAAGCGGTCTTGCGGAAGTCGAGCCGGTGTATGAAAGCCTGCCCGGCTGGCATGAAAACCTGAGCGCCGTGCGCGTCTTTTCCGATCTGCCGGAAGCGGCGCGCAACTACATCGCACGCCTGGAAGCGCTGACAGGCGTTCCCGTCGGCATAGTTTCCGTGGGCGCGAACCGTGAACAAACCGTCATGCGCGGGCTCAAGTCACCTCAGCCTCCGTCAGCCGGATGACTCTATCCCGGCGGAGGGATCCGTCCGGCATGCCCCTCCCTGAAGGGAGGAGTTACCGGAACGGGTACGCACGCTTTGCCGGGTATCACGCAGGAATCCCCGGAGGAGAGGCTTCCGGCCATAAGGGAATTTTTGATGAAGAATGAGCCGCATGACAACGGGCCGGCCTCGCCGGCAGCCCGCGCCAGACTGGGCAAGGATGAAGTGAACGCCCTGCCGCTTTTCCGCTACGGCGGCAAAATCAGCTTGGTGCGCACGGACGCGGACGCGGCATACGCGCTCTCGCGCCTCGGCCGACCTTCCGTGCTGGGCTTCGACACGGAAACGCGGCCCAGCTTTTTCCGGGGCGTGAGCTATCTCCCTTCCCTGGTGCAACTCGCCCTTGAGGACGAAGTTTTCCTCTTCCACTTCAAATGGCGGCCCTTGGGGCCCGACCTGCTGTCCCTTTTCGAAAACCCCGCCGTCATTAAAACGGGAGTGGCCGTCCACGACGACATGCGCTTCCTGTGCGCCGTCCGTCCCTTCCGGCCGGCGTCCGTCATAGACCTCGGCGAAGTGGCCCGCCTGAACAACATAGAAAACAGGGGCCTGCGCGGCCTGGCCGCACTCTTCCTGGGTCTGCGCGTTTCCAAAACGGAACACTGCTCCAATTGGGGACACGGCGAACTCTCCCCCCGCCAAATCAGCTACGCCGCAACCGACGCGTGGGTCAGCCTCGCCCTCTATCTCAAAATGCGCGAAGCCGGCCTGGATTTTTCCGGCGAAGAAAACCGCGAAGAACGTACCCCGCCGGACGACAACGAACGCCGCCGCCGCCGCGTCAGAGCACGCAGAGTCGTTCGCGTCTCCCTCAGCGGCACCCGTAAACCGGAAAATCCCGAACCCTGAAACAGGACACAGAAGGCGGGGCGCATATCGGGGCTCCGCCCCAAGCCCTCGGCCTGAGCAGGCGCAAGGGCGAACATTGAAGCATTTCCAGGGGCTCCGCCCCTTGACCCCGCCGGGGGAAATGATTTCCCCCGGACCCCCTCATCCGTCCCTCACGTTGTTCGGGACGGACGCAGCCGTTTCAAAACGGGCGGACACGGATGACCCTTGAAGCCGGCGCTCCGAAAAATGAGGGTCAAGGGGCATCATGCCCCTTGCGGGGTTGAGGGGCGGAGCCCCTCGCGGGGTCCGGGGCAGCGCCCCGGCCGCCGGAGGTACAGGGAGTGAGTATACATGGCGAAAGGATTCGTGCGTCCGCGGCTGGTGACGGCAACGGAGAAGGGGGAAATTTACGACCGCCCGGACCTGCTTATGGTGTGCAGTAGGGGGGATGAAACGGCGTTACCCGGACCGGAGGAGTTGATGCCGTTGCCGGAGGAGAGCGAGTTGTTTCTTCTGCCCGGCAGACGTGCTGTGGGGCTTGATCCGGCGAGCGGCGAGCTGTTGGAGACGGAGGACTTGGCTGTGGCGGCTTTTCCGGCGCCGGCGCATACGTTGACGGCGCATCCGGCGTATGTGAAAGACGCCGGCGCGCCGGTCCTGCCGCTTTTCGCGTACGGCGCCGTGGGCTTTGCGGCCGGGCGTCTGTATGTGTGCGCGCGGAGGGTGGACGACGACCCGCGCCAGGTTTTCAGGGGTGTGGATGCCGAAGTACTGCGCCGTAAGGCGCTTGCCCTGCAGGCGCGGTATCCGCGCAACCGGCTGATGCGGCATCTGACCGGTACCTGCGCGCTCACCTACAACTGTCCGGCGGCGCGCAACCTGTGTTTGGGGCGCTATGAGGCGCCCTTGCCGGTTTCTGACAGTTGCAATGCCCGTTGCGTAGGTTGTATTTCCCTGCAGGAGGGGGAGGAGGCCGGATGCTCCGCGCCGCAGAAGCGCATGGCGTTTACTCCGGGCGCGGAGGAAATTGTTGAAGTCATGCTGCACCATGCGGACGGGGAGACAAAGGCGCCCGTCTATTCCTTCGGGCAGGGGTGCGAAGGCGAACCTTTGCTCAGAAGCGCATTGATTGCCGATGCCGTGAGAACGTTCAGAGCGCGGGGAGGGAGGGG
>JAITDR010000166.1 GCA_031282465.1 Desulfovibrio sp. | reverse complement strand
GCGCAGGGCGCGTTGCGACGCGTGTCGGGCATGTATCCGTTTGCGGCATACGACAGGGACAATCCGCGACTGGTCGCTATGGTGCGCGAACACATGCGGCGTCCCGGCAGCGCTGTCTGGTTTTCGCCGTACCAGCCCGTTCCCCGCGCCCTGGCCGCTGTCCCCATGCTGCGCAAGCATGTCGTCCTGCACGATATCATACCGTTGCGTTTTCCGGATGAGCATCCTTCCGCTTCCTATTATCTTGAGATGCTGCGCGCGCATCAGCAAAGGGCGGACTGCATTTGGGCCAATTCCGCCTTTACGCGGGCCGAGGTTCTGAACTATTTTCCGGATATGGACGCCGATACGGTGCGTGTCGCGCATCTCGGCGGGGGTGAACAGTTTACGCCCGCCCCTGCGGAAGACGTTGCCGAGGCGCGGAGGCAGTGCGGATTGCCGCCGGATGCGGCTTTTCTGTGTTGCCTTGCCACGCTGGAACCGAGAAAGGGATTGACCGACGCTGTACGGGCTTTTTCCGCGTTGTCCGCCTCGTTGCCCGAAATGGGGCTTCATCTGGTACTCATAGGGCAAAAAGGATGGCGATATACCACCATCCTTGCCGCCGCCCAGGAACATGCGGACAGGATACGATTGCCGGGCTTTTTGCAGGATGAAACCGTGCGCGGGCTGCTCAGCGGATGCCTGTGTTTTCTCTACCCGTCCAGGTATGAAGGGTTCGGATTGCCGGTGGTGGAGGCTATGGCCTGCGGAGCGCCGGTAATCACGAGCAATGCGGCATCCTTGCCGGAAGTTGCAGGCGGAGCCGCCTTGCAGGTGCCGCCTGGGGACGTGGCTGCGCTTGTGGAGGCGATGCGTTCGGTATGCTTGGACCGCGGGTTGCGGGAGCGGTTGCGGGAGGCCGGGCCGGCGCAGGCCAAACGGTTCAGTTGGGCACGGTGTGCCGAAACAATGGTACAAGGGATGCTGTAGATGTCGGGCACTGCGGCGCGCCACCGCTCTGATACGAGGCGGCGGCCGTTCAGGAGCGCCCCGCCGAACCGGAGGCGGCATTGCGTTGCAGGGTCGCGCGGTAGACTTCCAAGGTCTGTTGCACGAAAGCCTCGTCGCTCAGGCTCTCCATGCGCTGCCGTTGTTGTTCCTTGAGGGTGTTTCGGAAATCCGGCCGGGACAGGGCCTTATCCAGAAGCGCGGTCAGGGCGGCGGCGTCGCCGACGGGCGCAACGGCCTCCGGGCTGAGCAGGTCCGGCATCACGCCCGCGTCCGTGCCGACCAGAGGCACGCCGCAGGCCATGATTTCCAGGGCGGCGCGGGCTATGGCCTCCGAGCCCTGCGAGGCTATGACGCCGAGGTCGAGGGCGCTGATGTGGGCGGGCACATCCGCGACCTTGCCGGTGATGCGGGTCAGGTGTTCCAGGTTGCGGGCGCGCGCGGCCTGTTCCAGATCCTGCCCGGACAATCCGGCGGGAAAACCGATGAACAGCAGGCGCAGGCGCGGGTGCCCGGCTTCCGCTTCATGGGGTGTCCCGGTACGTTGCGCGGAGAGCGCCTCCGGAGGTTGCCCCGAACTGCCTGTAAGAGGCCGGGAAGAGGGGAGTTCGCCGCCCGTGCGCGCGTAGACGATGCGCTGGGCCGCGTCGAGGAGTTCCGCATGGCCTTTGATCGGGTCGAAACGGCCGAGCAGGCCGACCACCAGATCGTCGTCCGTGAAGCCGAAGGCGCGGCGCACGCGGTCGCGTCCTGCCGGGTCAAAGGTAAAGCGGGCGGTATCCACGCCTCCGGGTATGACGTGCAGACGGTCGCCGGGCACGCCGAGAACGGCTCGGCATTGTGCGGCGCTGCGTGAATTGGACGCTGTCACGGCGTCAATCAGGCGGGTGTGGAGCAGACGGTTGACGGCGCCGCCCTTGGGCGGGCGCTGGTCGCCTCGGGTACGGATCAGCGAGTAGGAGGCGCGTCTTTTCATCAACCCCCAGAGGATGAGGTTTTCGCCGCGGTGGCAGTTGACGACGTGCGGCCTGAAATCGCGTACCAACGCGGCGATGCGCGATGCAGCGCGGGCCAGAGCGCCGGGGTGCAGGCTGGTCAGGTCCAGTGGAAGGGGATCAAGGCGCATGTCGCGCGCGGCGGCGAAAGACGCGGTGCCGGGCGGGCAGATGACCAGCACGTCGTGCCCCGCCCTGCGCAGCAGGCGCGAGAGATTGAGGCCGTACCAGGCCGCCGCGTTGAACCAGCGGACGTTGACCACTTCGACGATGCGCAGTTTCGACATGCGGATGCCTTGCCGCAAAACAAGGATAAAAGCAACGGCAATCCGGAGCTTCCGAGTACGAGCAGACTTTGGGCCGGAGCAGAGTTGTCATGGACGCTGAAATAAGCGAGAGTCACCTGAGGCGAAGCCCTTGATGAACAAGAACCTGAGCATGCGCGCCCCGGCCGAAACGCTTTTTCGCAAAACATAAGACTCAATCCCCTCCGGCAGTTACGCGGTGAATCTATTGAGTTGCTGAGTGGATTGATGTAGGTTTTTCCGGACACCGAAGCAGGTGAGAGTCGCCTGAGGAGGCGTCCCTGAAGAGCAAGGACTTGAGCATGTGCGCCAAACGGATGAAATTCTCTGTGCAGCACTACTCGTCGATATTGTTTCGAGACCGTCATGCCGGAAGAAGTCGCCTCGGGTATTTTCAGAATTGAAGTCCCTCTCCCGCAGAATCCGCTGAAAATGCTGAATGCCTACCTCGTGCGCGGGGAACGGCGGCATCTGCTCGTGGATACCGGGTTCAACCGGCAGGAATGCAGAGAAGCCCTTTTCGGCGCGTTGGGTGCGCTCGGGGTACGGCCCGGCGAAATCGACCTGTTCATCACCCACATGCACGCCGATCACTGCGGGCTGGCTGCCGATCTGGCCGCGATTCCGGGTACGGTCGTCTACGCCGGCAAAGACGACGGCGAAAGCATCAACAGGTTGAGCGACGGCGCGGCGTTCCGGCGTTTTCTTCTCCACGATATGGCCCGGCACGGCTGCGATGCGGAACTGCTGCGGGAACTCGAAACAAGCCACCCCGGCGTACGCTACGGCCCTTCAGGGAAAATCGCGTTTACCGCCGTCGACGAAGGCGATACCCTTGTCTACGGAGAAAGTCGGCTGCACGTCCTGTTCGTGCCCGGACATTCCCCCGGCCATATGGTCCTGTTCGATGCGCAACGCAGGATACTCTTCGCCGGAGACCTCGTCCTCGGGGACATCACGCCCAATATCTCCCGTCGCCGGGAGATGCCGGACGCCCTCGGCGCTTACCTCGACAGTCTGGACAAAGTGGAAAAATTGGATGCGGCGCTCACCCTGACCGGCCACAGAAGCCTTGTCCGCGACACGGCAAAACGCATCGGCGAACTGCGCGCGCACCATGCGCGCCGCCTCGCCGAAGTACGGGGCATCCTTGAAGGACGGACGGCAACGGCCGCCGAAGTCGCGCCGGAAATGACCTGGTCCATACGGGGCACCGCCTGGACGGATTTCCCCGCCCCCCAGAAATGGTTCGCAATCAACGAAGCGTTGGCCCACCTCGACCACCTTGCCGTACTCGGCATTGTCGCCCGCGAGGAAACCGGCGACCTGACGCGCTTCCGCCTGTCCGGCAAGGCGGCCGCAACAGGCGCCGCCCATGCGCGTTCCTCCTGACTCCACCCGCAAGGACATGCCGCGCAACCGCCACTGAAGCCCCCGGGTATTGAAGCGGCACGAAACCATCCGTCCTTGCGCGGATTTTGGCGCATTACCTGCCGTTGCTTCGTCAGGGTGCCCAGCGCTTAATTCAATTTTAATAATTCTTTTCTTTTTTTGATTGTCTCAAAAGTATAGCGCATTGAATTTGGAATATTTCGGCTCTCAGATAAATTCAAATCAGCAACCTGTTTTCCAAGCTTTGTAAACTTTGCTTTGTTTCTAAAAACATTTTTGCAGCTTTCTGATTCGTCAAGAGCTTTTTCATGATCAGGTTCAATTAGAAAACGCGCCCAAGTATCAATGCTCCATTTTGTGATAACTACAAAAACAGGGTCATAGTCATTAAATGGTAATTTTTGTATTATATCGTTTATTTCAAGATTATCTGCATCAATTACAACAATAAGAAATGTACTAACCCTGTTTGACAATCTACGCACTTTGTCTAAAGCATCAGGAAAATTTTTTTCAACAAAAGATTTTCCTGATCCACCATGAGGTAAGTCTCCATAGTATTCAACTCTTCGATGAGCCCCTTTTTTCTCCAGCCATCCACGAACAAAATTATAGTGTGCGGTGTCTTCGCAGAGAATTATGTATTGATGCTTCTTATAATCCATAATTATATACCCGATTTTGCCGTCAAATGTTCATCAATGCTTATTCCATCGTTAGGCGAAAAATTTTCTACCCGAACAAATGAAGGATTGCCGGAAAAAGACAATATTATTGCAGAATCTTGGAACCAGTTCATTGTTTTGTGATGGTGAGAGACAAAAATAAATTGAATATTTCTTTCTTCAAAAGCATCTTGCGCTGCATCATATAATGGCTGGAGCTCAACTGGTGAAAGAAAATTTTCAAATTCGTCAATAAGTATAGTTGAGTTCTCCGGGCAAACTCTAATTAATAGATGTAATAAACACAGCAGCTTTTGCCCATGGGATAAATTTTCAAATGGTAAACGATACGATTGCGTTTTGTTGATAAAAATATCAGCAATCAATTCTTTATTTTTTCCTTCTTTATCGAATGTAAACTGTTTAAATCCAGGAATAAAAGAACTTATTTCGCTGAATGTATCAGCTACTACTGCGGTTTGTTTGTCTAAGAGATAATCGTACCACGCAGAAAAATTTGAGCCATCAAGGTTAAGAATCGGCTCATGTTCTTGATGCGAAGAAGATATGGCAAATGGGTTTATTGATACTGAAAAAATACTATCCTTGATTATTTTTATAAATTCATGGATTTTACTATTATTTCTCTCTGCAACTTTTAGACCGGTAAAAGTCCAGTCAACAGGATAGTTGAACTTCCTGTCATCATCAGCCACTACGCTGGCATTTCCTTCAGCACTTGAAAAAATGCTTTTATGGCCTATCTTCAACATTTCTCTATTGATACAGCAACTTGAGTCTTGAAAATTATGTTTAGCTCCAACTACATAAGCATAGTCTTCACCATCAACTTCCAAGTGTATCCCTAAGGTTGATGTGGACTGTCTGTATTCTTTAAATTCCCATTTTGGAATATCCGCCGCATTACACAAAGAAGTCACAGGCAAGCTGCCGACAAGGAAGAGCTGTAGCCTGTTCATTACCTCAACGATAGTCGTTTTTCCTGTTCCATTTAATCCGCTTAGTAGTGTCGTTTGCGGATGGAGTTTTAAGTCAAAATTCTTAAAGTGACGAAAGCCGTCAATATATATATTTGTCAACATCCCGTGCTCCTTCGGGTATTTTTATTAGGATAAGTCCGCACTGTTTGTCGGATGCTATCTCCTATCGGGATGAGTGGTCAAGCCTTGCCGGCAGACATGCGCGGGCATGCGTGCAAGCGTTCCGTCCATGCTTATGCCCCCTTCTCCATTTTCACATGCTTCTCTGCTTTCGTCCACGCGTTGCCTCCATCCCGCCCCGCGCGCTCCCTCACTTCGCTGTTACAACGTGCCGAATTCCCGGCACGCTGAACGCTTTCCCCGCT
>JAITDR010000164.1 GCA_031282465.1 Desulfovibrio sp. | reverse complement strand
GAAAACCAGCGCAGGGGAAGGATGGGCGAGATCCGGGCCACGGCCAGCAGCGTGCCGAAAAACATGCCGAGAACCACTGCGGTGACGGTGATCTGCAGGGTGATGACCATGCCTTTAAGCAGAATCGGGGCTGTTTGCAGCAAAAGGAGAGGGTCAAGCTCAAACATGGCTCCCTCCCGCGCTTCCGGGCAGCCGGACCTTCCGCTCAACCAGGCGCATCAGCAGCATGACGGAAAAATTCAGAGTGACATAGGCCAGGGTGATGGCGATGAAAGACTCATAGGGCCGGGCCGAGTACTCAAGCAGCCGGTTGGCCTGGGCGGAGAGGTCGATCACTCCTATGGTGGACGCCACAGCCGAGTTTTTGATCATGTTGAGGATTTCCGAGGTCATCGGGGGCATGATGATGCGGTAGGCATTGGGCATAATCACGTGGCGGTAGCATTGGAAAAGGGTCAGGCCGAGGGCCAGGCCGGCGTTCAATTGGCCCTGCGACTGCGCCTGGATGCCGGAACGGACCTGTTCGCAGATGCGGCCCCCGGTGAACAGGCCGAGGCAGGCCGCGGCCAGGAGGAAAAATTGTATTTCCGGGTCCATGGCCTTCAACGCGTAACCCAGGTCTCCGGGCAGCAATTCCGGGACCACAAGATACCAGATGAAGAATTGCGCGATCAGGGGAATATTGCGGAAAACCGCAACATACAGACCGCCCGCGGCCCGGAAGGCCACGTGGGGCAGCGTGCGCATGATGCCGAAAAGGGACCCGGCCAGAAAGGCGACCACCCAGGAGCAGACGGACAATTCCACCGTCACGGCAAGGCCGTGCAGGAGCCATTGATAATATTGCACCCCGCCGAAGGGGGCTTCCTCGAAAAATATTCCCCAATGCATGTACGCACCGCTCGCGGCGGCGCCTCCCCTCAGGATGCGCCGCCGCAGAAAAAAGGACCGGCGGCCGTTTCCGGCCGCCGGAAACGACCGCCGTTACTGGAAAGCCTTGTCGTTGGGATGCTTGAACAGTTCCTTCATGGCGTCGGAAAGGTCAAAGTCCATGACCGCGTTTCTGGGCGGAATGGGTTGCTTGAACCATTTCTCATAGCCTTTTTCCGCCGCGCCGGAAAGCTGGGCCTGAGCGATGGTTTCATCCACCAGAGCCTTGAACTCCGGGTCCTCCTTGCGCATCATGCACCCATAGGCTTCATAGCTCTGGGGAGTGCCCACGATGATCCAGTCGGAAGGATTTTTGGCCCGCGAGCGCTCCCCCGCCAGAAGCACGTCATCCAGGAAGAAGGCCTCGGCCCGCCCTGACTCCAGGGCTCTGAAAGAGTCGCCGAAGGTAGGGGTACTGATAATCTGCACATCCATCTTGTCCCGGTCGTTCATGAAAAAGAGCTGTTTTTCCGAGGTGGTGCCGGCCGTGACCGCCACCCTGCGGCCCTTGAGATCAGGAAAGTCTTTGATGGGCGAATCTTTGTGCACCAGCAGCTGGGTGCCGACGATGAAAAAGGTGTTGGAAAAGGCCACCTGTTTTTGGCGTTCAAGGTTGTTGGTGGTGGAACCGCATTCAAAATCATAGGTTCCGTTCATGAGGAGCGGGATGCGGTTCTGCGAGGTGACGGGCACCAGCTTGACCGTCAGGTCGCCCAGTCCCAGCTTCTTTTTCACCGCCTCGACAATCAGTCGGGAATAATCCTGGGCATAGCCGACGACATTCTGCGCGCTGTCATAATAGGAAAAGGGCACAGAGGATTCTCGGTGCCCGACGATGATCACGCCGTCCTTTTTGATCTTGGCCAGAGTCCCGCCGAGTTCCCCGGCAGCCGGGGCTGCCCCGGCTCCACAGGGAATCAGAAGCAGAAGAAACAGCAGGCCGCCGAACACTTTCTTCATGGAAATCTCCTTCTTTGGGAAGCTCCGGCGTCTTCCTGGGGGCGTGCCTCCTCCCTCTCCGTAAAAAAAACTTTCTCCCGGCGGGGTTCGGGACGGAACCTCGATATGACGTCGGCGTTGCCTCCGGGTTGCACGATGACCCGCCGGCGGCGCTTCCGCCGCCCGGTAGATTAAGAGCAGTATTGCAAAATCACGGCCAAATGTCCACAATCGCGTATGGGAAACGGATGACGGGAAAACAGCCCGCGCCGAAAAAGATAAATACACCTTTATGTAGAAAAAGAACCAAAAAAATACCTGCACGTACGAATTCGTCGCGCAAAGAAGACCGGAAGGGCCGCTCTTTTCCCGTTTTGCCTGTTTCCCGTTTCATGCGGGAGGCGTACGAGTTGCCGAATCGCGATTCCGGCTGTTGTACCTCGTGATGAGCGTTTGCATGACGAGTCTGCAAGACGTTCACGGAATAGAGCCGTGCCGCAATAACGGATTGAACAGCAAAGAGTCGGCACAGGGCAAGCGTTGCCTTTTTTGCCGAACATCCGCCGCGGAACTTGCGGAATCGGGGCAGGGAGGGTAAACAGCTCGCTGACAAAGGAGACGCGTATGAGACTGTGTGTTGTCGGCACAGGCTACGTCGGTCTGGTGAGCGCCGCCTGTTTTTCCGAAATGGGCAACACCGTGCGCTGCGTGGACGTGAACGAGGCCGTTGTCGAATCCCTGCGCCTGGGGCGGCTGCATATTTTCGAACCGGGCCTCGACATCCTGGTGCAACGCAATGCCCGGGACGGACGGCTGTCCTTCACTTCCGACCCGGCCGAGGGACTGGACGGCGCGGAAGTCGCCTTCCTCTGCGTCGGCACCCCGGCCCGCGACGACGGCTCCTGCGACCTGCGTTGGGTTATGCGGGCCGCCGCCGATATAGGCCGCAACATGCAGACGCCGATGATCATAGTCGACAAGTCCACCGTCCCCGTGGGTACGGCAGATGCCGTTCACGCGGCCGTCGCCGGGGAACAGAAAAAACGCGGCGTCGACATTCCCTTCGATGTGGTTTCCAACCCGGAATTTATGAAAGAAGGCGACGCCGTCAACGATTTCATGAAACCGGACCGCGTTGTCGTGGGCACGGACAACCCCGAATCCGAATTGCTCATGCGTGAACTCTATGCCCCCTTTGCCCGTTCCAGGGAAAAAATGATCGTGACCGGCGTCCGCAGCGCCGAGATGATCAAGTATGCCGCCAACTGCATGCTTGCGTCCAAGATATCCTTCATCAACGAAATGGCCGCGATCTGCGAAAAGGTCGGGGCGGACGTCAACGACGTGCGCCTGGGTATCGGCGCCGACCACCGCATAGGCCCGCATTTTATCTATCCCGGCCTGGGCTACGGCGGGTCCTGTTTTCCCAAGGATGTGCGGGCGCTCATCCACACCGCCCGCGAAGCCGGGATCGTGCCGCAACTGCTTGAGGCCGTGGACGCGGTGAACAACAGCCGGAAAATACACATGGCCCGCAAGGTGCTGGACTATTTCAACGAGCGCGGCGGCGCGCACGGGCGTACCCTGGCCATATGGGGACTGGCCTTCAAGGCCAATACCGACGACGTGCGCGAATCCGCGGCCGTCACCATCATCAGGGAACTTGCCCGGCACGGCATGCGTATCCGGGCCTATGACCCGGCGGCGGCGCGCAGGGCGGCGGAGCAGCTCGGCGATATCCCCGGCCTCACTCTGACGGAGGACCAGTATGAGGCAACGGACGGCGCCGACGCCCTGCTGGTGGCCACGGAATGGAACATGTTCAGAACCCCGGATTTTGTCCGCGTGAAAGCCGCGCTTTCCGCCCCGGTGATTTTTGACGGCCGCAACCTTTATTCGGAAAAAATTATGGCCCGCAACGGTTTCATCTACTACAGCATAGGCCGCGGCCGCCCGGCGAAATAAATGCGTGACAAAACGCGCGTTTCGGCGTACAGCTTTATATCGACGGACAGGAGGGGCAGGCGGCGACCGGCCGAGATGCCCGCGTTCGTTCCTTCGACGAACAGAGCATGAGGTGAGATATGGATGAAGCAAAACGGCAGGATGACGAACTGCTGCAACTCGTTACCTTCAGTATCGGCGAAGAAGAGTTCGGCGT
>JAITDR010000155.1 GCA_031282465.1 Desulfovibrio sp. | reverse complement strand
GGTCAAGCGGGGGAATCCTATCCCGGCATCGGCAAGGCGAGTGTCCCTCTGCTGAACATGCCTCTCCTGTCGGACGGCGACGGCCCTTTCGGAAGCCCGACGAGCGACTCGACGCGGGGCATGACGACACCGGACACCAAAGAAGGGTTGACGGTACTGTATTCGTTTTCCGGCAGAGAAGTGCTCGCCTTTGCACTGGAACAGGCGGCACGGCAATTCATTACCTTTGCAGGTATTACCGCTGTGCAAACATGGATAGTCGACTGATTTCTGCGGCAGGTGTTTGTATTGCCGCAAACTTCGCCGTCGCCCTGTGCGGACGTGGATTGCCGAATGATTTCCGTGCCGGTCGGCCGACTCAGACCGCAGGCAATTCACCCGACCGCAGCAGGCCCTCAAAGTACGCAACGGTTTTGCTCAAGCCTTCTTTAAGGGTGACGCGGGGTTTCCAGTCCAACTGCTTTTCGGCCAAGCTTATGTCCGGCCTGCGCCGTATCGGGTCGTCGCCGGGCAAAGGCCGCATGACGATTCTGGACGACGAGCCGGTGATATCCGTGATCAGCCGCGCCAGATCCAGGACGGTGTATTCTTCGGGATTGCCCATGTTCATCGGACCTGTGAAATCGTCCGGGGTATCCATGAAGCGCAACATGCATTCCACAAGATCGTCCACATAACAGAAAGAACGGGTTTGTGAGCCGTCGCCGTATATGGTGATATCTCTGTCCAGCAGGGCCTGCACTATGAAGTTGGACACCACTCTGCCGTCGTTGGGATGCATGCGCGGGCCGTAGGTGTTGAAAATCCTCCCCACTTTGATTGCCGTGCCGTGCATGCGGCGGTAGGCGAAAAAAATGGCCTCGGCGCATCGTTTGCCCTCATCATAACAAGACCGTTCGCCGATGGGGTTGACGTGCCCCACATAGGATTCCGTCTGCGGATGCTCCTCCGGGTCGCCGTACACCTCGGAAGTCGATGACTGGAAAATGCCCGCTCCCACGCGCTTGGCCAGACCGAGCATGTTGATGGCCCCGTGTACGCAGGTTTTAATGGTCTGCACGGGGTCGCGCCGGTAATGCACGGGCGAGGCGGGGCAGGCGAGGTTGTAGATGCGGTCTGTTTCCAGATACAGGGGAAAAGTGATGTCGTGGCGCAGCAATTCGAAACGCCGGTTGTCCAGCAAATGCTCGACATTGGCGCGGGGACCGGTGAAAAAATTGTCCGCGCACACCACCTCGTCGCCGGCGTCGAGCAGGCGGGCGCAAAGATGCGAACCCAAAAATCCCGAACCCCCGGTAACCAGAACCCGTCTGCGCAGATGCATGTCGTTCCTTCACTTGATTTTCAAGGATTTTGCTTTACCGAAGCTCCGGGCCGTCGGTATTCATGTTTCAATCGACGAAAGGCTTTAAGGCGGAGTCTCCTCAACTCCCTGCCCGGCGGCAGCCTGTCGCGGCATTGATCGGCCGGGGAATCCGGGGCCGGCCGTTCCGGCTGCGCGCCGGACTTCCGCGCCGGCTTCGGCGCGTCTCAGGCTGGCCGCTTCAAAGTCCCGGCGCGCAGCCCTGACAGCCGCCCGCGCTCTTTCCAGGGCAGCCTCGGCTTCCGCCGGTTCCGCGGCGCCCGCTTTGCCGCGCGCGGCTCCGGCCACAGCGCGCCGGTAAGTGATTGCCGCTGCTGCCTCCAGAGAAGTCGCCTCCTGCAGCCGGCGTTCCGCCTCTTCTTCGGCCAGTCTGAAGATGCGTTCCCGCTCCCCCGCGCCTGCCCCACCCTGCTCCGCCGCATCCGCGCCGGGCGCAGGCGTACGGTCCGCGGCCGGCGTGCCGGCCCCCCGGATAACAACAGGCGGAGGGACAACGGCGTTGTCTCCCTCGACGGCTCCGGTCGCCGGAGCGGCAACAGGCGTCTCAGTGCCGGAAAGGGACGGGCGCACGGCATCGGAGGGCGGCCCGTCGCCGCTGAAGCGGCGCAGAGCGGCGCCCGCTGCAACCGCGACGCACAGCGCCGCGAGCAACAGCAACACCAGGCGCAGCCGCCGGGCTTTGCCGGAGTGTTGCAGCGCCGCCTCAGGCATGCTCAACCGCATAGGTCACCTCTTTCAATTCCCTTCCTGCGCAAGGATAAGCTGCACCTCGTCAAGAGACAGCCCCGCAGCCTTGGCCAGTTGCGCGGGCGTGCGCCCCTGCCTGCTGCCCGACTTGATGAGCCCGCGTAGGAACTGCGGGGAACGGCTTACGCGTTCCGCCTCAGCCAGCAAGGCGCGGAGTTCGCCGGCGCGTTTTTCCAGGTCCTCGTCCAGCTTGCGCAATTCGGCCTGGCGCACGGCGAAGCTCTGCACAAGTTCGCGCTCCAGGGCGGCGTTGGCGTGCAGCTTGTCCATAAGCGCGCGCTGATCCTCGGCCAACTGCAGATGGACTTTTTCGGACTTGCGCAGGCGGCTGAAAAAAAACAGCAACAGAATAAAGAGCAGCAGTTCCGTGATGCTTATGAGCGCGAGAATGCCGAGTTGCATGGTACGATCCGGAACGGTGTTCACAATGTCGGCCGGAGAAAGGCGTCAGATGGTAATATCCAGCAACCGGCCCGACCACGGACGGCCGGACTTTGCGCCGCCTTCGTCTTCGCCCGCTTCACCGCCGTCCGCTTCTCTTTCCCGGGCCGGCCGGTTGCCGCCGCCGCCCTGTCCTCCGGCCCGTTCCCTGACCTTGACGGGAGCTTCCGTCTCCGAGCCGGCCTCTATTCTTTCCCGCGCGCGCTCCAGTGAGCGCGCGGCCTCATCCGCCATCGCCGCCTGCTGGGCGTAAGGCAGATTCTGCTGCATCTCAACAATTTTTTCCACATGTCCCATCTGGACTACGGGCGCGGGCAAGGTGTTGATAATGTTCATAATTGCACCGCTTCTGCCGAATGCGGAATTGCCGGCTCTATCTGACGGTTACGACATAATCTTCCACATAAAGCTGCTCTATTTTTTCCGTGGAAACATTCTCGTTGACGATGCTGATGATATCCTGCTTCAATTCTTCGCTCAAGGCGGCGTCGACGAGAAACGTCAGGGGCTTATGGTGCAGATAATAATACACCGCGTCGCGCAGGACAATATTTTTCGCGCTGAATTCGGCCATAAGCGTCTCATTGTCCGTGGGCACGCTGAAGCTGCAGCGCAAAAAACGCAGTTCGCCTTCCGAACCTGTTTTTTCCACCATAAAGGCATCAAGGCGGTATGTGAATTTGGCGGCTGCGGGGGCATCTTCGCGCGGAGGCGCGGAGGGGACGACCACGGTTGTCACGTTTGCCGGGCGGCTTGCCTGATCAGGGGGGGGCGGGCTTCCGGAGAAGACGGCGAAATACAGGACCGCGCCGGCGGCGGCAACGGAGACAAAACCCGCGCCGCCGAGGATAAGGTAGCGTTTTTTCCCGGACGGAAGTTTCTGCAACAGGGCAGAGGGTTTGAAGCGGGCGAAAAACGCCTTGATCCGCGCTGCCAAACCGGTTTTTTTTGTCTGTTCCGGCGCCGGCGGCAAAGGGGGTAAAGGCGCACCGGTTTTTTGCGGAGGAGGGGCGGTTTTTTTTTCCGCTTCCTGCAGAAAGGGCGCATCGTCAACATCCAGCGCGACCTTGACGGCGCCGGGCTTGGCGCCGTCACTCGGCGGCGCTGCATCGGGGGCATCGGGAGGCATGTGTCAATCAGGGAAAAATTTTGTCTATTTTTTGTTTCATCACTTCTGCGGTAAAGGGCTTCACGATATAATTCGATACTTTGGCCTGCACCGCTTCAATGATGTTTTCCTGCTGGGCTTCAGCCGTGACCATAAGGAAGGGCAGATCGGCAAATTCCTCGCTGGCGCGCACCTTGCGCAACAAGTCGATGCCCGTCATCTGCGGCATATTCCAGTCGGAGATGACGAACTCAATCTTGTCTTTGTTCAGCACCTCCCAAGCTGATGTGCCGTCGTCGGCTTCGACGACGTTGTTGAAGCCGAGCTGGCGCAAAATGTTCTTGATAATGCGGCGCATGGTGGAAAAATCATCCACAACCAGAACGCGCATATTCGGATTATAGGGCATACGGCGTATCTCCTTTACGGCAAACTTGTTTTCCCGTGGCGCGCGGTAAACTCCCGACGTAAACGCGTCAGTGCCTGTGAATGCAGTTGGGAAACTCTTCCTTCGGTGATGCCCATCACCTCCGCAGTTTCACGCATATTCAATTCATCCGCGTAGTAGAGCGATAATACCAGCTTTTCGCGCGCTGTCAATTGTTCAACCAATTCGGCTACTCTGTCGATAAGTTCACGAACGGAAACGGAGGCGAACGCCTCGTCCGGGCCGCCGCCGTCCTGTCCGGCGAAGGATTCCAGAATCAGGTCCAGAGAGACGGTAAAGCGGCTGTTCATGGCCTCAAGGCCTTCACGCACCTCCTTGACGTCCAGCCCTGTCTCGGCGGCCAACGCCTCCTCGCCGGGGCTTTCCCCGTCCTCGTGTTCCAGCTTTTGTACGGCTTCATCCAGAAGCCGAACTTTTTTGCGCAGGGAGCGGGGAAACCAGTCAAGCCGGCGCAGTTCGTCCAGCATGGCTCCCCGGATGCGGTTTTCGGCATAGGTGTCGAATTTAATGCCCATATCCGGGCGGAATTTGCCGAAGGACTCCATAAGTCCCAGCGTGCCCGCGCCGATCAGGTCGGAGAGTTCCACGTTGCGCGGCAGGCGGGATTTCAGGCGCAGGGCCAGATACTTTACTTTGGGGGCAAAGTGTCTGACGATGTTTTCCTGTTGTTCGCCGGTGCAGTCCGGCCAAGCCAGAAGACCCGAGCCGAAACGTTCCCAGGCTGCGCCGGAGCTACTGCCTGAAGAGCAATCGCTTCCAGAAAAACTTGATGTTGCCGTCGAGGGCATGGGGAACATTCCAGGTCTGTATGGTTTTGGCCGTGTGCGCGACGGCGCGGCTTGCCGGCCCGTCAGGGTCCGACACGCAGAAAGGCGTCTGGTTGATGACCGCTTTGCGCACGCCGGGGTCGCGCGGGATCATGCCGGCATAATCCAGACCGACTCCGGACAGAAAATGGTCGCAGGCCCGGTACAGGCGCCGGAAAGTGTCCTGCGCGGACTTCTCGTCCGCAGCCATATTCACCAGCACCCGGAAGTCGTTGACGTCGTGGTTTTGCTGCATGACTTTGATCAGGGCATAGGCGTCCGTCAGCGACGTCGGCTCGGGAGTCAGGATGACCAGCCTCTCCTGGGCCGCCATGTTGAAATACATGACGTTGTCGTTGATGCCGGCGCCTGTGTCTACAATCAGATAGTCCACGGCCTCCTCAAGCTCGTCCAGAGCCTCCAGCAGGGTGAGTTTTTGTCCGGGGGAAAGGGCAAGCATTTCGCTGACCCCGGAAGATGCAGGCAGAATCTTGAAGCCGTAAGGCGTATCCATGAGGACGCCGGAAAGCTCGACGCCTTCGTGAAACAGGTGAAACAGGTTGTTGACCGGGGTAAGGCCGAGGAGCACATCCACATTGGCCAGCCCGAGATCGGCGTCGAGCAGGACCGTCCGTTTGCCGTCCGCCGCCATGCGGCAGGCCAGGTTGACCGAAATGTTCGTTTTGCCGACGCCCCCTTTGCCGGAGGTGACGGATATGACCAATGGCAGGTCGGCATTATTCATGGGCGGCTCCAAGTCCGGCAGAGGTTT
>JAITDR010000121.1 GCA_031282465.1 Desulfovibrio sp. | reverse complement strand
GCGGGTGGAAGGCAGGGATTACGCGGTCAAAGACGGCGACGTGATGCACTTTTTGTTCAATATTTGAGTACGCCGGCCCCGCAAAAAAACACACGCAAGCCGAAGCACATTTCCATGGGTTGCGGATAACGTAGCCTCGGCAATGCCGGGTTGCCGCAGTTCGGAGGCGGAACGTTGAACGACGACAAAATATTCCTCCCTATCAGACTGTTACGACACAGCCGCAGCATCAGAGGCGCCGAATCCGCCGGCACTTGCCGTTATTTCACGGCGCCGGAGGGTAAATACGCAGGAGCAGTTTGCCGTTCCCGGTCGACGGCTCCTTGCAGATAAACCCCCGTCGTTGCAGTTCCGGCGGCAGCCAGGGCGGCATATGGCTGCAGAGAACGCGCAATTCCGTAAAAGAGCTTTCGGCCAGAAAGGGAAGCAGGATTTTTTTCGAAGAAAGTTCCGGATACTCCCGCAGCATCAGCACCAAATCACAGACGTAGACGCCCGGCTCACCCGTCGGCGCCGGTCGATCCGGCACCGCGGGGGCATCGGGCGGGGTATTGAGAGTTTCCGTCAGGGCGTCGAGACATTCCGGGTCGAAATCGTCCATCTCGCAGAGTACGAAACCGCGTTGATCCAGAACGGTGTAAGCGATGCCGCTTATGGAAACGGCAACCAGGATACGGGTGTCGCCGAGCGCGGCGACAAACCCGCGCAACCTGTCGCGCAGCCCGGCAGGCGTTTCCGTAAACGCAAGCGCGGTGCCGCGGTGTTCTCCGTCGCCGGCCTCGCCCGGCTCCGGGCCTGACGGCCGCGCTCCTTCCACGCGCAGGGGGACGGTCCCGCAACAACGCCATGCGTTGTTTTCTCTGCGGTACACGCCGGCGGACACGCCGTCGGCAAAAGTTGCGAGCTTGCCCTGCCCGTCGGTCACTACGGCGACGGATGTGTATTCCATGTTTTCTCCGCAGCCGCCTCGGCACAGCCGTAAGGGCGCGGTTGTGCTTTGAAAACCGCATTGTCGCGGCGCAGAAGGGGGGCGGCATCACACTCCGCGCGCACGGCGCCTTCTTCGTCAACGTCAAGGGCGAACAGGCCGGAACGGGCGGCAAGGCGCACAAAACGCGCCAGACCGCAGTTTCCCGCCCGCTCGCCGATACCCGAAAGCGTCGTGTTCACACAGTCCGCGCCCGCCATGACGGCGCACAGCGAATTGGCTTCCGCCATGCCCAGATCGTTGTGTGCATGGATTTCCAGTTCCGGAACGACAGGGGCGAGCAGACGCACCAGAGCGGTGGTACGCAGCGGCGTCAGCACTCCCACCGTGTCGCTGATCCGTATCCTGCTCACCCCTTCCGCCGCCAGTGCGCGCGCAACGCGGAGCATGAAGTCCGCATCGGCCCGCGAGGCGTCCTCAAAACCCGCGCTGACGGTAATGCCTCGGGAACGCGCCCATGCCGCGCATTCCAGGTAGCCGCCTAGGGCTTCTTCCGGGGTAAGCCTCAGTTTTTTCCGTATATGCAGTTCGGAAACCGGCATGCAGATGTGCGCAATGTCCGCCCCGCAATCGCGGGCCGACTCGATATCCGCACGCCGCGCCCTGTTCCAGGTGGAAACAAGGGCCGTGGGACAGGCTTCCTTCACAGCGCGGATGTCTTCCTGTTCTTCCCTGCCCATGCAGGGAATGCCGGCTTCCAACCGGCGCACGCCCGCGGCGACCAGTAAACGCGCCAAGCGGACCTTTGTTTCCCGCGAAAAAACACGGCCCGGCGCCTGCCCGCCGTCGCGGAGCGTCACGTCAAGCACTGTCAGCGGACGCACAGCCTTCCCCTCGGGCACGCGTGTACAAGGCAAAAAATTCGTCGTCACGCAGACAACGGCCGCGTTCACGGCTCAATGCGCGCACGGCACGCGCGAGAACGGCGTCCTGTCCTTCCCCGCAGGGCAGACCGGACGCGGCGCAACGCCAGCGCACCGAACTGCGCCCGGAATGCGCGCCGAGCAGGATCTGCCGCTCCGCGCCGACCAGCTCCGGGGCGAACGGTTCATAGAGCGCGGCGTCCTTGAGCATCCCGTCCACATGGACGCCGGATTCCACGGCAAACAAGAGCGGCCCGATCACTGCCTTGTTCTCCCCTACAGGTACGCAGGCGGCTCCGCCGAGACGCGAGAAAAGGGCGCGCGCCCGAGGAAGAAGATACAGACCGGGATACTCCCCGGCACCGAAAAGATGCAGGGCCGTGAGTATTTCTTCCAACGGGGCGAGGCTGCCGATGCCCGCGAAGGAGCACACCAGATGTTCACCGCCTTCCGCGAGCCATGTCAGGCTCAAGGCCGTTGCGCAACCGAAAGCATTGCCGAAGGCAAGCTCAAGGGGGAGTCCGCTTTGCCGCAGCCGGGTCTGGAAGCAGCGGAAATCCTCGCGCAACAGGGCGTCGTCCAGACCGAAAAGGCGCAGGCGACGACAGAAAGGCGCATGCGGCAAGCCCCCTCCGGCTCTGTCCGCCGGCCGGTTCCACCCGTGAAGAGCGGCGAGTTCCGCCGGATCGCAGTCTGCGGCGCTTTCGCAATACACCGGGCTGTACGCGCCGAGGTCAGGCAGATCTTCGACTTTGTCCACGCCGATGTCGCGCAGCAGATCCCGCCATTGTGCGGCTTGCGACGGTTTTGCTGCGCGCCCGCATTTCCGCAGGCAGGCAAG
>JAITDR010000086.1 GCA_031282465.1 Desulfovibrio sp. | reverse complement strand
GGCTTTTGCGCAATCTCCTGCGCGCTTTGGAACCCCATGTTGTTGGTCGCGCCGCCGAGGTGAAAAATCGCGTACAGGACAAGCTGCATATCTCCGCCGCGCGCGCCGATCACCAGATCCGTTCCCGAAACGGCCTGCACGAAACTTTCCCGCATTTGCGTCCTGATTCGCTCGATGCCGAGCAGCAAGGTCGTCGAAAGCGCTATGGAAAAGACGATGAGCAGCAGCGTGCCGCGTCTGTTCCAGGCGCTTTTCGCCGCGAGGAACACCAGGTAGCCCAAACGCGTCATGCCCCGTCCTCCTCCGGCGCCCTGTTCAATTCCGGCAAAGAAACCACGGCGGAAAAGGCGTCCGCAAGCGCGAGATCGTGGCTCACAAACAGCAGGGTTGCGCCGCTTGCCGTGCATTCTCCGAGCAGCAGACGCAGAAAAACCGCGCGCCTGTCGGCATCCAGGGAAGAGGTCGGTTCGTCGGCAATCAGCACGGACGGGCTGCCGATGAGCGCGCGCGCCGCTGCCGTCCGCTGCTGCTGGCCGACGGACAGCTGTTTCGCCGTTCTGTTCCACAGCGCCGGGGGCATGTCCAGACGTTCCAGCAGGGTATGCGCGGCCTGCCGCGGACTGCCGGCGTGCGCTGCGGCCCGCGCGCACCGCAGCGGGGAAAAACGACAGGGAATCAAGACATTTTCCAGAACGGACAAATAGGGAATCAAATTGAACTGTTGGAAAACAACACCGATATGGTCGCCGCGAAAGGCGTCGCGCCGCGCGCCGCCGAGTTCGCTGAGCCGCGTGCCGTCGACGAACACCGCGCCTTCGCTCGGCACAAGTATGCCCGCAATAAGGCCGAGCAGGGTGCTTTTTCCGCTCCCGCTCGGCCCGGCTATGAACACGTGTTCGCCGCGCCGCGCCGTAAACGCGGGGATGTCCAGTGTGGCCCGGGTCCGGCCCGGCCAACGGAACACAAGATTTTCCAGCAACACGGCGGGAAAGCGGGACGCATCCTCGCTTGCCGCGTCGGTTGAATCGTCGGGCAACAGAGCAGGCTCGGTCACGGCATCAGCTCCGAAGCGGCCGGGATCGCGGCCCGGTACGGCGCGCCGGCATCGGGTCTCTGCATATCGCCGTCGCTACCACCGGAGCACTGCGGATTGCGGGGTAAGCTCAGCCGCACCCTGTTTGCCCGGAGTGACCATCTGTACCTCTATTTCCTGCAACGAGGGGAAGTATTTGAACAGACCCACCTCAATGTGCCGCAGCTTTTCGGGATTCCGGCAGATGAAGGTCCACTCGGCATCAAGGTCGGCATGTTCTTCAACGACCTTTTCGTGCTTGCCGTGCACTTCTTTTTTTTCTGCCGCGCCGTGCTTTGCGGCGTCTTTGTGTGCGCCGGGCGCGGCAAGGAGTTCGATGCTTATGACTTCCGATTCCAGCGAGACCTTTTCGGGACGGCAAGCGGCCTCGACAGGGAAAATAAACAGCTTTCCGGCGTCATGCAGGATTGCCGCCGCGTCCCGAACGGCTTTTTCCTCCGCATCCGTTTCCGGAGCATGTTCAAAGGCAGTGAGGTCGGCGAGCGGAACTTCCAGGTCGATTTCCACTTCCTGTCCTTCCACAGACAAATTCATGTGCGCCGTACCGTGTTCGTGGGCTTTGTGCGCGTATGCGGGCGCCGCGAGCAGTGCGGCGCAGACGAGTATCCTGATAAATGCTTTGCGGTGTTTCACGGTAGTTTCCTCAGGTGAGCGGTTGATGTGCTTTGTCGAGAGAATGCAATGATATAATGTTGCATTTCTGTCAAGAAAAAAATGAGGGGGCAACCCCCCTCAAAAGAGCACATCATGGCTTCCCTAATAGGACCACTTGCCGCGCATGTATTTGATCAGTTCGGTCTGCCCCCTGCTGATCTTGGGTTCGAAGGGGCCGTTTTTCGCCGCTTCCGCAGTCGGGGCTGTGCAGAAATATTCCCTTTCCACATAGTGCAGATAGCCGATATGCGACACTGTGCCCGCGGGTGGTTCCGCTTTTTTGAAGGAAACGCGAAGTGAAGCCGGGTCAATGGACACGTAGCGGGCCGTGTAACTGCCGTCCTTGTTTTTTAGGACTTCTTTTTTGCCTTGGGAGGGCAGCGCGTGCTTATTCATTCTTTCAACGGCATCGCGGCCGAACTCCTCCAGTTTCTGATGCATGATTTCATCAGGGCTTTTTCCGGCCGCCGGCGCAGGCTTGGATGCTGTTTTTTTTCCGGCGTCGGGCGCAGTCGCGCTTTTTGCGGGGGTATCACGGTTCCCGGTTTTGGATGCGGCCTTGGCGTCGCTTTTGGGAGCGACCTTCGCATCGGCCTTGGATGCCGCGTTACCTCCGCTTTGCGAGGCAGCCTTGCCTTGCGTCGGGGCAGACTTGCCGGCAGCTTCAGGAGCGGCTTTACTTTGTTCGGAAGCGGGTACCTTTTGGCCCGCACCGGCGGGCGTGCCGGATGCATCGGCCGACCGGGCTGCAGGCGCAGCAAGGGCTATTGTCAGCAGACACACGGCCAAGGCAGGGAAAAGTCGATGCAGGAAGAAGGG
>JAITDR010000018.1 GCA_031282465.1 Desulfovibrio sp. | reverse complement strand
GGCAGCGAAGCCCTGTGGATGCACTTTTCCGGCCGGGCCATGACCGGCTTCACCTCGGTCATCCTGCTCATACTGGTCACCGGGGCCTCGGTGCTTGCCGCGATATGTATTCTTTCCGTATACATCCGCCAGAATTTTCACGAAATCAAGAGCAGGCCGCGCTACCTGGTCAGCGAGCGCGCCGGGGGCGGGGAAAATCCGCACCGACGCAAGCGGGGCACGGGGCTGTAAGACCGTGCGCGTCATCCTGCACGCCGACGACTGCGGCCTCGGCAGGGGCATCAGCGAGGATATCCTGTTTTGCCTGAAACGCGGCCCCCTGAATTCCACCACGTTGATGACCGGCGGAGACTACGCGGCGGAAGCGGCGGCCACCCTGAACGCCGTACCCGGCATCCGCGTAAGCCTGCATCTGAACCTGCTGGAAGGGCGCCCCACCGCGCCGCCCGCTTCCGTCGCCCCCCTTGCGGACGCGAACGGTTTTTTCCGCTACAGCCTCGGCGCCCTGTGCGCCGCCCTGCACCTGCTGCCGCCGCGCCGCAAAAAGGCTCTGCTCTCGGCCGTCCGCACGGAATTTTCCGCCCAAGCGGATTGGTTTCTTTCCCGCATCCGGCCCGCCGGACAGAACATTCCCCTGCAAAAGCACGGCGCGACGGCGTGCGCAAGCGAAGGGCAGGTTCCCCCGCCGGCTTGCTCCGATCAAGAGCCGGCAGCGTCCCTGCGTCCGCCCCTGCGTTTGGACGGGCACCTGCACGTCCACGCCCTGCCGCTGTTGAAAGACGTGCTGCGCGAGTTCCTTCGGGAATACCGCCCTGAGTATGTGCGCGTGCCTCTGGAGCCGCGCCATCTGCCCCCTGCGCCGCCCAAGCTGCTCCTTGCCGGCGGCCTGCGCCGGGAACTGCTGGCCTTATGGGCGGCGTCCCTGCGCGGGCTGCTGGATGACGAAGGCATAGGGTACAATTGTTTCCTGTCCGGCGTCTTTGCCGGGGGCAGCCTCACCCTGCCCCGCCTGCGGGCCTCGCTTGCGGCCGTGCGCCGGGCGGCAGGGCAGGACGCCCGCGGCATACTGGAAATCATGTGCCACCCCGGCGGCCTCGGGCCGGACGAGACAGGCGCGGCGGTCAAGCCGGCGTTCAGGGCTTTTTATCTCTCGCCCGCCAGAGCGGCGGAAAAAGCCGCGCTCCTGTCCCCGGAACTGCCCGCCCTCCTGGCGGATATGGGTTTTGTTCCGGAAAAGACCGCCGAGGACCGGTTGTGAAGCGGTCCCTGTTGTTCTCCCGCCTGAGCGGGACGCAGGCGTTCATCCTGCTCTTTTCCCTGTACTGTATCGGGGCGGCGGCCGTACTCCGGGCCGACAGGCTGTATCTGGACGACATAGGACGCGCCCTGTACGGCTACGCGGACATGGCGCAGGCCGGGCGCCCCCTTGCGGACCTGTTGTCCGCCCTGTTCTATCTCCATCCGGGCACGGTGGATGCCTCGCCGTTCAGCCAACTTGCGGCGCTCGCTCTGACGGCGGGCGCGGCGCTGTTGCTGTGCCGCGCGTTGCGCGTCCGGCTCACGCCCGTCGTCGTCGCGGCCTGCCTGCCCTTCGGGCTCGGCCCTTACGGGCTGGAAAACCTCTCCTACAGGTTCGATGCGCCGCTGACGGCCGTCGGGGTCCTGTTTGCCGTACTGCCGTTCATCCGGTTGCAGAGAAAACAGTTTTTCCTCGGGGCGGTGTTCTGCGTGTTCGCTTCCGCTTCGGTCTATCAGCCCTGCCTCAATGTTTACGCAGCCGTCGCCGTGTTTCTCCTGTTGCGCAACCTGAGCCGGGGCAAGGCCGGGAGCGCGGCGCTCGCCCTGCGCACGAGCGCGCCCTTTCTGTGCGCCTCGGCGCTCTATGCGCTGCAGCTTCCCTTCCGGCTCACCGACTACCAGTACGCCGACTATGTGGCCGCGCACAGCAGCGTGCCCGGTCCGAGCCTGCTGCCGGCCGCGGCGGCGGCCAACGTCCGCGCATACTTCGCCCTGCTGTACGCGGACTGGAGCGTCAACGCGCTCGGCCCTCTGCTGCTTCTCGCCTCCGCCGCGTTTTGCATTGCTTCGGCCGTGCGCCTGAAACGACGCCGCTCCGCGGATGCGCTTCGGCAAAAGCACGGTGCCGGACAGAAGCCGTCGGAGCGTTGCAACATTGATTTTGTGTGCCTCCGGCGGCCGGGGCGGGCGGCCTTGTTCGCCCTGCCCGTGCTGTTCCTCTGCCTGATTGCGACGCCGCTCGGCGTGCAGACAGTACTCGTTTCGCCGGTGTGGTCGCCGCGTACCCTGCTCGCCTTCGGGCCTGTTCTGACGCTTGTCCTTCTCGGAATTACGCCGGGAAGGAGCGCGGCCGGAACAAACGCGGGCAGAGCGGCCGGGACGACGGCTCTGGTGCTGATTCTTCTGATAGACATACAGTTGTGCATCGTCGCCTCGGTATACGGGAACATGCTCTCGGCCCAAAACAAGTGGGAGCAGGCGCGTTTTGCCGCACTGGCGCCGGCTCTGGCGGCTTTCGCGGCCGAGAACGATTCCGACCGCGTAATTTTCGCGGGCAGCGTGGGGTACAGTCCGCTTATGGATGTGCCGGGCCGGCGTTTTCCGCTGATCCGGCGTATGACCGTCGTGCCCTTGACCCGCGACATGCGCTGGGGCTATGAGCAGCTTGCCGTTTACGGCATAGCGGCGCGGCCGGGCAAGGTGCCCGCGGAAGGCGACATCCTGCGCCCCTATCTCGACACGCCGTTCTTCCGCCTGGATGCGACGGCGGACGGAGCGGCCTTCGTCACGTTCAAGCGGCCGCCTGAGCGCAGGCCGTATCCGGGCTCAGCGGGGGAAGCGCAATGACCGACGACTGGACGGCATACTGGGACCGCGACGAAGCCATGAACGGCAGGCTCTGGCAGGCCCAGTGCGACTTTTTCGTGAGCCGGGTACGCAGGGAGATTGCCTTCGGCCCCGACGATGTCCTGCTGGATATCGGCTGCGGCAGAGGTTACGCGACAGCGGCGCTGGCGCCTGAACTGCGCGCGGCGCACGGGGCGGACACGTCCCTGCATGCCCTGGAGCAAGCGCGCCGGCGTTGCGCGGGCGTACCCAACCTCACCTTTCACCATCTTGCCCCCGATGCCTATCTGGACATACATCGCCTGCCCGTAAGGGACGTGACCGTTATTTTTTGCGTAAGCGTGGTGCAGTATTATAAAAATATTGAAGAAGTGCGCATACTTATCGCCAACGCCAAAAAAATCGCCGCTCCGGGCTGCCGTATGCTGCTGGCCGACCTGCTCGTGGACTACAACTACCGGCTGGACGTGGCCGGCGTTCTGATTGGGGGGCTGGAGTCGGGCACATTCATCGCCAAGCTGCACGAGGTGTTTTCCGGCAAACACCGCCTTTACGGCCGCACCCGTGCCGAACACCCCGTCCTGACCATGCGCCGCGCGGAACTCGAGGC
>JAITDR010000269.1 GCA_031282465.1 Desulfovibrio sp. | reverse complement strand
CCGGGCGCGGCCATCAGGCGCTCATGGAAGCCCGCAACACGGTGCTGGACAAGGCAAGGCGCAATCCCGCCCTGCGCTCCGTCCGCCACAACGGTCTTGAGGACACGGAACAGTACGAGCTGAACATTGATCTGGCCAAGGCCGGCGCGCAAAGCCTGCGCAAGGGCGACATCAATTCAGCCGTCTCCGCCTATTGGGGCGGGGTGTACGTCAACGACTTCACGGACAAGGGTCGCACCAAGAAAGTCTACCTGCAGGCAGACGCGCCCTTCCGCATGCAGATAGACGACTTCAGCCGTTACCATGTGCGCAACTCCAAGGGCGAAATGGTGCCCTTTTCTTCCTTTCTCACGTCCCGCTCCACCTACGGCTCGCCGCGCCTGGAGCGCTTCAACGGCCAGCCGTCCGTGGAAATCCTGGGAGAAGCGGCGCCGGGATACAGCTCCGGTGAGGCCATGGCGGCCATGGAAGAAATAGCGACCGAACTACCTGAAGGCTTCGGCTATGCCTGGACGTCCATCTCCTACCAGGAAAAAATGTCGGGCGCCCAGGCTCCGATACTCTACGCCGTTTCTCTGGTGGTCGTCTTTCTCTGCCTTGCCGCCCTGTATGAAAGCTGGACCATTCCCATGTCCGTGCTGCTCACGGCCCCTCTCGGCGTGGCCGGAGCGCTGTCCGGCATGTGGCTGCGCAGTATGAGCAACGACATATACTTCCAGATAGGTTTTCTGACGGTGGTCGGGCTGTCGGCCAAAAACTCCATTCTTATCGTCGAATTTGCCAAAGATCTGCACGAACAGGGCGAACATCTGCTGGCCGCCACCGTACACGCGGTTCGTTTGCGCCTGCGGCCCATCATCATGACCTCCCTGTGTTTCATACTGGGCACAATCCCCTTGGCCGTCAGCCGCGGCGCGGGTTCGGGAGGACAAAACGCCTTGGGCACGGCCGTCATTTTCGGCGTGCTGGCCGCGACCTTCCTGGGTATTTTCTTCACACCCATCTTTTTTGTACTGGTGACAAAATTGTTCGGCGCCGGGAAGAAAAAGACGACAGACGCGCTGCCGGAGAGCACGGCTTCATAAACAGGGCTTTGCCCCGACCTTTTTTGCGGGGACTGCGCTCCCCTCAAGAAGAAGTAACGCAGCGATTTTCGGTTATTCCGCCCAGTGCACGAGGCCGAGGGAATACGCGGAAGGCAGCAGGGGATGCACGGGCACGGCGCGGACGGTGAATCCGTAGCGCCCTGCTTCCACGGCGTTGATTTCGCCGCTGTATTTTTGTTTGCCGTCCGCTATGGTGCCCTCCGGTTGCATAGAAATCAGTCTGCGGGTCACAAAGGAATTGTCCTGGCCGAGCGGGCCGAGATAAATTTCAAGACCTACATGTTCCGGCGGGATATCGGCCAGATGCGCCACAGCCGAAACTTTCAGCGACTCGCCGACATAGAGTGTGTTTTCTTTCGAGCTTTCCACATCAGTGACCTTGAGCTTGCCCCACTTGGTCATGATGTTCATGCGCCATTCCGAAAGTTCCCTTGCCGGTGCGAAATTGTCCTTGTAAAGGCGGTTCAGGTTGTTGCAGGCCGGGATGTACGCCGAACTCAAATATTCCTGCACCATACGGTGCGAATGGAAGCGGGGTCCGAATTCCACGAGGGCCGCCTTCATGCGTTTGACCCAGGAAACCGGCAGATTGCTCCGGTCGCGTTCATAAAAATCCGGGATGATTTCCGATTCCAGAACCTTGTACAAGGTCTGCAATTCCACCTGATCCTGGTATTCCGGATCGTCGTAGTCTTCGCCTTTGCCGATGGCCCAACCCAAGCTGTTGTCCGGCTTCCAGGCTTCATCCCACCAACCGTCGAGGGTGCTGAACTGCAGAACGCCGTTGAACATGGCTTTCATGCCGCTGGTGCCGCACGCTTCAAGGGGCCGGCGCGGGTTGTTCAGCCAGACGTCGCACCCGGCGATAAGGTATGAGGCGATTTCCATGTCGTAGTCTTCAATAAAGACCATGCTCATGCGAAACTCGGGCTCACGGCAACGGCTGATGATTTCTTTCATGAGTTGTTTACCGCCGTTGTCCTGCGGGTGAGCCTTGCCGGCGAAGACAAACTGGACGGGCCGATTTTTGTCGCTGACCACGCGTTTCAGGCTGTCCAAATCCTGCAGGAGCAGACGAGCACGTTTATAGGTGGCAAAACGCCGGGCAAAACCTACGGTCAGGACTTCCGGGTTCAGCACGCCTTCCACAGCCTGCAAATCTTTGTTCCTGCATCCCTGGCCCTGAAGTTGGGCGCGCAGACGTCTGCGCACAAAATCAACCAGCCGGCCGCGCAAGCGTTCATGCGTCCGCCATATCTCCATATCAGGAATATTGTCCGCCATTTTCCAAATCCGGCGACAATCCAGGTCTTCGCGCCATGTGCTCCCTAAATAGCGGTCATACAGCCGGCCCATTTCCGGCGCTACCCATGTCGGGGCATGCGTACCGTTGGTAACGGAGCCGATGGGCACGTCGTCCACGGGGAACTGCTCCCATATTTTATGCCACATCCTGCGCGAAACCTTGCCGTGCAGCGCGGACACGCCGTTGTTGAAGCGCGAAAGCTTCAGCGCGAGTACCGTCATACAGAAGTGCTCGGCATCGTTGCGGGGATCTTCCCGCCCGAGACCGAGAAAAACCTTGAACGCCAAACCCATATCCCTGGCATAGCCTTCAAAATACTGCTGCATGAGATCGGCAGGAAAACGGTCGTTTCCGGCCGGTACGGGGGTATGTGTTGTAAAAATGCTGCCCGACGCGGCAAGTTCAACCGCCACTTCAAAAGACAGGTTGTTCTCCTTCATGAACAGGCGTACGCGCTCAAGGCCGGCGAAGGCCGAATGCCCCTCGTTCATATGAATCACCTTCGGATCCAGCCCGAGTATGCGCAGGGCTTTTATGCCGCCGACGCCCAGCAGTATCTCCTGGCGAATGCGCATGACCAGATCTCCGCCGTACAATCGTGCCGTAATAGACCGAAAATCTTCAGGATTTTCTGAAATATTAGTATCCAGAAGGTACAAACTGATGCGCCCGACTTTAGCTTCCCATATCTTTGCGGCCAAGGGTCTTCCGGCAATGTCCATATGCATGACGGCCGGTTCGCCCGAAGGTGTTGTTGCCGGTTGCATCGGCATCTGCTCAAAGTCATAGTCGGGATAGCGCTCCTGTTGCCAGCCGTCCGGCGTCATGTATTGTCTAAAGTAACCTTGCAGATAGGCCAAACCGATGCCCACCAGGGGCACGTTGAGATCGGCGGCCGATTTGAGGTGGTCGCCTGCGAGGATGCCCAGACCGCCGGAGTAAACGGGCAGGCAAAGGCCGACCCCGAACTCCAGGCTGAAATAAGCAATGGCCGGAGAACCGGCTGCCACCCCTTCAAAGGCATACGGGGACGGAACGCCGAGATAGCGTTTCAAAGAGTCGACCTGCATGCCCAACCGGTTTATAAAATAGGTATCTTCTGCGAGCGCGTTGTAGCGCTCCTGAGACACATGGTTCAGCAGCCAGACCGGATTTTTGTAACTTTTTTCCCATACAACGGGATCAATATCTCTGAGGAGGTCTTCAATGTCGTTGTTCCAGACAAACCAGTAGTTCTTGGCCAGAAACCAAAGCGGTTCAAGGGCCGGGGGAAGTTTCGGGATGATGGAAAAGACATGAAGCGGATACATAGGCTCTCCTCTGAAGCAACCGCGGAGCGGTCGGCAGCGGCGTCGCAGCGCCTTTGACTTGTGTGCCGCGCGGTCGTAAAATGATGCCCGCACGCGCCCGAATCGTGACGGGCGATATATCGGCTGTTAGGGATACGTGTTTACCGTTTGCCGATGTCTTGTATTCTTCCACAGGAGAGCGTCTGTGACAAGTCTTTCCCCGCCCGCATCGCGGATAAACGTATTTTTTTTTCGAAACGCGAAGGAAATTTACGGGGAAGGCGGCCTTGCCCCAGCCACGCCGGGGTCGGCCGGCCTGGACCTGCGTGCCTGCCCGGAACATGTCGATGCCGTGACTATCCTTCCGGGCGAACGTTGTGCGGTGCCCGCCGGCTTGGCTGTCGAACCCCTTGAAGAAGGTGTGGCGGCCTTTGTGTACTCACGAAGTGGTCTCGGGGCGGTCAAAGGCATAACCGTCGCCCAGGGTGTCGGCCTGATTGATCCGGACTACCGCGGGGAAATATGCGTTTTTCTCTTGAATTCCGGGCGGGCGGCTTATACTGTGCGCAAGGGCGAGCGCATCGCGCAAATGGTTTTCCAACCTTTCGTGCGTCCGATCCTTGTGCCCGTCGAACGCTTGGGTGGAACGGAGCGCGGTTCCGGAGGGTTCGGACATACAGGACTGCAATAAGCGAGGTAAACAGGGGTACCGTAACGGTATTCCCGGTTTCACCGGAAGTCGCCTAGGAAGCTCCCTGTAAGGAGTGCTTTCAAAGTATGAAGGACATTATGATGAGCAAGACACTTGCTACATTGCGCGAAAAGACAGACTCCCTGCTGTTTGCAACATACGGCCGCTATCCGATTGCGATAGCCGAAGGGCACGGAAGCCGCCTGCGGGATTTTGACGGCAAAGAATACATCGACCTGTTGTCCGGTATTGCGGTGACGAACCTCGGACACTGCCGGCCGGAAATCGCTGAAGTCACAGCCGCCCAGGCGTGCAAGCTGGTTCACGTCAGCAACTTGTTTTACCAAGAAGAACAGCTTGTTCTGGCCGAACGCCTGCTGAACACCACCCACTTCGGCAAGGCATTTTTTTGCAACTCCGGCGCTGAAGCCAACGAGGCGGCGATCAAGCTGGCGCGCCGCCGGCAGCAACGTCTGAAAAACAAGTACGCTTACGAGATAATCACCTTTGAAGGCTGTTTCCACGGCCGCACTCTGGCAACCGTCGCCGCCACGGGACAGGCCAAGTTTCAGGACGGCTTCGCGCCCATGCCCGAAGGATTCCTCCAGATCCCCTGGGGTGATCCTCAGGCGCTGGAAGCCGCCGTCAGCGACAAAACGGCCGGCGTACTGCTGGAAATCATCCAGGGAGAAGGCGGCGTCCGCCCGGCTTCCGCCGAGTTCGCCCATGCAGTCGCCTGCATCTGCAAGGATAAAGATATTCTGTTTATTGTGGACGAGGTGCAGACAGGCATGGGACGTACCGGCAACTACTGGGCGTTTCAGCATTTCGGACTCAAGCCGGACATCATGACCGCCGCCAAAGCGCTGGCCAACGGATTGCCCATGGGTGCCATGTTGAGTACGGACGAGACGGCCCACGCCTTTGTTCCCGGGAGTCACGCCTCCACATTCGGGGGAGGGGCGCTTGTTTCGGCCGTGGCCGCGAAAGTGCTGGAAATCATGGAGCGGGACAAGCTGCCGCAGCGCGCCGCTGAACTGGGGGGGGGGGCCATAGAGCGTTTCCGCGCCGTGCAGTCCGCCTGTCCGGACAGCATACGCGAGGTGCGCGGCATGGGCCTGATGATCGGCATAGAGCTGACCAACCCCGGACGTGAAGTGTGGGAAAAGCTGCTGCAAAGCGGGTTCATCCTGAACCTGACGCAGGAGCGGGTGTTGCGGCTGTTGCCTCCGCTGATTATTGAAAAGGAAGACTTGGAAAGTTTCGCGGTCTGTTTGGAAACCATCCTGAAAGCCGGCAGTGCCGACACAAGAGCAAAACGGCCGTGACAGTTGAGGGAAATCTCTGCAGCCGTGCTGTGGACGCAATTTCGGTATGAAAGCAACCGGATTGAAGGCAAGAAAGGTCGTTCAGCCGCCGTCCCTCAGTGCGGCCCTGTGCAGTTTACGAGAATGAGTTCGCACGTTCGGCATCCACGGCTGCAATCATCTCCCGCAACATGGCAATGGTTTCTTCGGCATCGGCCGTATCCAGTTTGCGCAAAGCAAATCCCGCGTGAATAATCAGGTATTCGCCCGGCTGCGGGGGCTCCTCCAACAGGGCAAGAGAAACGACGATAAAAGCGTCGCCCTCGCCTACCCTGCAACGGGCCGTGCCGTCTTCAAAAATTTCCTCGACTTTCGCCGGTACGGCAAGACACACAGCCTGCTCCGAACCCGCAACAGCGGCGTCAGGCCGCGCCGGAGTGCGCCGCCTTGCGTTGCGCTGGCTTGACAACGGCTCCGGAACGGATGCACCGGGCGCAGAGCTGAATTTTACGCACGGTTCCGTCCGGAGACTGATGACGCACGGTCTGCAGGTTTGGATGGAAACGGCGTTTGGTCTTGATATTGGAATGGCTGACAAGGTTGCCTGTTTGCGGCGTTTTTCCGCAATATTCGCATTTTCCGGCCATGACGTTCTCCTGTCGACGCTACGGGTTCGCGGCCCCTCACGCTGAATACTTTCTTCGTAACCTGCGCGGCGATGCGCATTCGGGTTCTCTTGGCGCAACCTCTAATTATTACGTCCCCGAACGCGTCGACGCAAGCATTTTTTTGCCCGCGCACATGATGAGCTTATGCAGAACTTGTCCGGAACGGAAACGTTCCGCATTTCAACCGCGGGCGGGCGACTCGTCGTCCGGTCGGACTTTAAAGCCGAAACGTCTTGAAAAAAAGGAGGCCGCGGGAGCCGGCAGCAGATTCAGGCACCTGACGCCGAGCGCGGGGAGGAAGGGGAAAGTGATGTCGTCCGCCCCGGCTTCCAGGCGGGAGCGAATCAGGGAGGCCGCAGCGCCGGCGCTTATGCGCAAGGGTTGCGGGCCGAGAAGCCGCCTGCTCATGGGGCTGTCCACATAGCCCGGATACACGATGCTTATGCGGACGGACGTGCCGGCGTATGCTGCGCGGAGCGCGCGGGCATACACGGCAAGGGCGCTCTTGGATGCGCAGTAGGCCGGAGAATCAGGCAGGGGATACAGGGCAGCCAGCGAGCTTATGCACACTATGTGCCCCCCTCTCCCGCGCATGAGCTGCGCGAGAAAAGCGGCCATATTGATGTTGCCCAGGGCATTGACTTCCATGGTGCGGCAAGCGTCTTCCACCGGCTCCGGATCACCGTCCGGCAAGGCGCCCGAGGATACTCCGGCATTCAGAAAGGCGAGGTCTATGCGGCATTCCGCGTCAAGTTCCGCGAGACGTTCCCTGACTGCGGACAGAGCGCGGATATCCTGGGACAGCGTCCGGACGGATGCCCCCCGTTCCCGGCAGATCTCCCCGGTTTCCTCAAGACGGGCGGCATTGCGCCCCCACAGGACCAGATGCGTTTGCGGAGCGGCATATGCGGAAGCCAAGGCGCCGCCCAAACCGCCTCCCGCTCCGGTAATCACGATACAGCATTCGTCTTTGCGGCTTCGGTCCGACACGGGGTTACCTCGCAGGGCACTTTGTTCTCAGTCCGAGGTGACGGCGCGTACAAGGGCGTTTCAACTTTGACGATGTGTAACCCCGATGAGGGGGTCCGGGGGAAATCATTTCCCCCGGCCGCCGGAGGCATACAAAATCAAAGTTAATGCTCCAAACCTCGCCTGATCCGGGGAGTGCGGGAAAAAAGCCGTACTATCAGCCTGCGCGCCGGAACAGCAGGCTTCCGCCCTGCCCTCCGCCCTCTGCCGACGGGACCGGAAAAGGAAATTGCTCCATCGTCTCAAAACCCCAACGTCGGTAAAAACGCAACGCCCTCGGATTGGAATGCCGGCAAAAAAGACTTATGCCCTGCAATCCCGCCTCTTGCGCCCTGGCCTCGGCCCGCTGCATGAGTTCGTCCGCCGTGCCCGTGCCGCGCCTGTCCGTCGCCACCCAGAAGGTGTTGACATACAGGCTGCCGGGAACGGAACGTTCAAGCATGGGCCGTGCCGCGTCGAGTTTAGCCGTCTTCACAAAGCCGGACATGGCGGGATGTATGCGATGCAACCCTGCAGGATACGAAAAAAGCAGGGCCGATACGTTGCCGCCTTCCTCGAACAGAAGCATGTTGTCGAGATTGTAAGCGCCGTCGTCGCGCATCAGGGCCGCCGCGAAAACCGCCCGGCCGTCGATGCCGGGGACGATGCCGTCAAGCAGCCAGGAAACGACGCCTTCGCCTGCTTCATTGATGATGCCCGCCAGAAGTTCAGCCTCGTCATGAAACGGAGCGCGTTCTCTGCAACCCGTCGTCACGCGCCGCTCCCCGCCCGCCCGACTGCGGCTGCCGGCGGCGTTGCCGCGTAAAAGAAGTTCCCCATGGTCCGGCTCCCTGTCCGCGCGGCCGCAACGGACAACAGTATGCGCATAATGCGCCCGGCCCGTGTCATGCGTCGTCCCCTTCGCGCATGGCAGCGGCCCTTGCCTCGGCTCTTTTCAGTTCTTCCACGACAATATCGAGAACTTTCAGGATATTTGCCTCGCTATGCACGGCGGAAAGAAAAAAGCGCAGCCGGGCGGCGCCTTCTTCCACCACGGGAAAAATAATCGGCATAACGTTGATGTTGCGCTTGAAAAGGGCCGCGCTGAGTACTCCGGCCACGAGAGAACTGCCGACTATCACCGGAATGACGGCATACCCTTCGGCATAGCCGGTGTTCAGCCCCCGTTTGCGGGCTTCCCGCAAGAAAAAGGCGCTGAGTTCCGCAAGCCGCCGCACCCTGTGCGGCTCCTCCAGCAACAAGTCGAGCGCGGCGCTACTCGCGGCGGCCAAAGGCGGCGACATGCCGACGCTGTACACAAACCCCGGCGCCTTGTAACGCAAAACCTCAATCAATTCACGGCAACCGGCAATGAAGCCGCCGCAACCGCACAAGGTTTTGGAAAGCGTCCCCATCCAGATGTCCACATCAACGTCGGCCGTTCCGAAATACTCTCGACTGCCCTTGCCGGTCGCCCCCAACACGCCCAAAGCATGCGCTTCGTCCACCATGAGAAAGGCATTGTACGCTTTTTTCAGCGCAATCAGGCGCGGCAGGTCGGCTATGCTGCCGTCCATGCTGAACAAGCCTTCAGTGGCGATGATTGCCCGCCGCCTGCCGGACCGCGTTTTTTGCAGCACCGTCTCAAGGGCGGCGCAATCGTTGTGCGCGTAAGAGCAGCGTTGCGCGCCGGAGAGCAGCGCGCCTTGGACTATGGAATCATGCGCAAGCGCATCGTGATAAATAATGTCGGAGGGCGTCATGAGCGTCGCCAGCGTCGACACATTCGTGGCATGGCCGCTGACGAAGACAAGCGCCGCCTCGGTGCCGTACAACGCGGCAAGCTTGCCTTCCAGTTCCCGATGTATCGGCCGTTCACCGGAAACAAGACGGCTCGCGCCCGCCGAGGTGCCGAACAGCGCAATCGCCTTGACGGCAGCCTCGACAACGCGGGGATGACCGTTCAGTCCGAGATAGTCATAGGTGGAGTAATTCAGAAATTCCTCGCCCCCGATGAGGGCGTATTCTTTGGCAATGCGCTCATGGCATGAGAAAAAGGGAACGTCGACGCCCATTTTTTTGCTCATGGCGTTGAGCACCTGCACCTGCTTGTAGGCGGGGAGTTCGCTGAAAGACGCCGGAGCGCGGACATCCCGGCTTGCCGACAAGACGAGAGCGTCATCCTGCACCGGCGCGAGGGGGGCGGGCATCACCGCGTCAAGGGCGGCGCAGGCTTCCGGGTCCAATCCGAAAAGGGACGTCTTTGCATCACTCATGCCGTGTACCGCCCAAGGACAGACTGATTTCGCGTTTTACGGAGTCGGGCAGGTCCAGAGCATGCTGCCGCGAAAGGGCATCGACGAAGTACAGGTCGTCCCCTCCGGCCCCGCTCTTCGCGCCCCGTTCCATAATGACCGGGTACAGGGCGGCCGCAAGGTCCGCCGTACTCATCTTGTCCGTCAACGGCACGGCATACCCCTCCAAATCGAATTTCTGGTCGATGCTCACGCCGAGTTCCGCGGCCATAAGCGAATCCATGCCTTCATCCGCCAGCGGCGTGTCCGAGGCCAGACGGTCCGCGGATATTCCGAGTATTTCGGCAATTTCGGCCCGCAGCAACTCTGTAAGAAGAGCACGGCCTTCTTCGGGCGTCGCGGAACGCAGGCGTTCCACAGGCGGTATGCCGCCGTCCGTACGAACCCGCTCGGCCGGGATCAGCCGCTCGAACATCGCCGACGACAGCAGGGACATGCCCGGCCCGCCCTGCCGGTTCAAACAAAAATAGTGTGTATCCGTAATATCGTACACAAGGCATTGCTCCAGACGGTCCAACGCCTCATCCATGTCGACGGCCTCGGCCCCGAGAAGGTTTTTCAGCATTGCCGCGACCTTGGGATTGCGTTGCAGCATCCCCCCGCCGCGTATCGGCCCCCACCCGATCACCGCGGCCGGCAGACCGATTTGCCGCCTGTAGGCCGCGAGACTCTCCAGCGCGGCATTGGCTGCGACATAGGAAGCCTGGCCCGGATTGCCGAACGTCGTCGTCGCCGACGAATACAGGACGAAAAAGTCGAGCTTCGCGTTTTTGGTGAGTTCATGCAGATTCCATGCGCCGACGGCTTTGGCCGCCAAAACATTGCGGATGCGCCCGAGATTGAGGCCGGCAATCAGCCCGTCGTCCAGAACAGCCGCCGCATGCACCACCCCCGCGAGCGGGATGCCCCGGTCCGCCGTCTCCCGCAACGCGCCGGCAAGGCTTGCGCGGGAAGAAACATCGGCCTTCAACACCGAGACAT
>JAITDR010000111.1 GCA_031282465.1 Desulfovibrio sp. | reverse complement strand
GTACCGCCGTACAGGTCTTCAGTGACCGCCACAGTGTCGCCGGGCGAAAAAAGACGGAAAACGGCGTCCAGCGCGGCCAGACCGGAGGAAAAGGCAAAGGCGCCCGCCCCGCCTTCCAGCTTGGCCGCGGTGTCCTCCAAGGCTTTGCGGGTGGGGTTGGCGGTACGCGAATAATCAAAGCCGGTGCTTCGGCCGAGACCGGGATGCTGGAAGGCGGCGGAAGGGTGAACGGGCATACTGATCGCCCCGGTAAGCGGGTCTCTCCGTGAACCCGCCTGCGCCAGAATCGTGTCGGTTTTCATACTCCGCCTTGTACATATACGGCAACGCCTGCGTCTGGAGCGCAACGGACCGCATGCTCGTTTACTCAAATACAATTAAATCTATAGTTCATATAATATTTAAAACGAAAAAAATTTTTATATGCAGTAATCAGGTGTCGACCCGCCGGCTCCTGCATCCAGAAGATCCTGAAGCGTCTTGGCTGCGTAAACATTTTCCAGGCATTGTCTGGCTTCGCGCCAGACCGGCAGAAAGACGCAGTTGCCGCCCCGGAAGCGGCATTTATGTATGGGATGCTCGCCTTCGCAATCCACATCGTAAATCTGGCCGTCTATGAACTTGATGATTTCCGCCATAGTGATCGCCGCTGGCGGCCGCGCGAGTACAAATCCGCCTCCTCGTCCGCGCCGGCTGTCGACAAAGCCGCCGCCGCGCAATTGGTTCAATATATTTTCCAAAAAGCGTTCAGGGATCGCCTGAGCTTCGGCGATGCTTGGAATACGCACCAACTGCCCGCCTCCCCAATGGCGGGCAAGTTCGTACAGGGCACGCAGGCCGTATTGACACTTCAAGGAAACACCCATAAGCAAGCCGTTTTTGCGGACGGCCGAATACGGCCGTGCTCTTTTTTTTTTCAATTAAAACGATAGGAGTACTAATAAAATATTTTGCGGCACACGGCAAGTATTTTTTTATGTCTGCAACCGCCTGTTCACGAGGGAAAGTTTGCGCGTTTCAGCAGATGATGCCGCCCCCGACCACGATATCTCCCAGATACAGCACCAGAGACTGACCAGGCGCGACGGCGTGTTGAGCCTCGGCAAACTCTGCAACCATGGTGTTTTTTTCCCGGCCCGGCGTAACCTGCACCGAAAAAGGTTGCTGCGACGAGCGTACCTGCGCTTGCAGCATGCCGTCGCACAGTGCCTGCGGCAATCCGATATACAGGTCTTCCAGCAGACAGCTCCGGCTGAGAGTCGCATCGCGCCCCCCGACCACTACTTCGTTTGTCGCGGCATCCACGCGCACGACGTACAAAGGTTCCGATGCGGCTATGCCCAGTCCTCTACGCTGTCCCGGCGTGAAATTCCAGAAACCGGCGTGTTTTCCCAGCACCTTTCCGCTTTCGTCGACGATGTTTCCGGGGCGGGGGGCGATGCCGAGCAGTTCCGTATAGTCGCCTGAGTAGAAATCCTGACTGTCCGCCCTGTCGTGCACGGGGAGTCCGCGTTCGCGCGCCAAGGCGCGCACTTCCGCTTTACGCATGTTGCCCAAAGGGAAAAGAGCCCGGCGGAGTTGTTCCTGTTCCAGGCGATAAAGAAAGTAGGATTGGTCCTTGTGTGCATCCAGCCCGCGGCGCAGAATACAGCAACCGTACTGTTCCGAAAATTCGACGCGGGCGTAGTGCCCCGTGGCAAAAAAGTCGTGATGCAGGCCGCGGCGTTCGGCGAGAGCCGGCAGGAAATCAAATTTCAGCCGCCTGTTACAGTGTATGCAGGGGTTCGGGGTCTTGCCGTCAAGGTAGGCGTCGCGAAAATAGTCAAGGACATCATGCCGGTAGCGTTGCGCGCAATCAAAGACGTGAAAGGGGATGCCCAACTGTCGCGCCGAAGACGCGGCGGATTCGATATCACGTTTTTCTGCGCAGTCGTAACAGGCGTTTCCTCCGGAGGCTCCGGGAGGGCCGTCATAGACGGACATCATAATGCCGGTGACTTCCAGGCCCTGTTCAAGCAGCAACAGAGCGGCCACGGAAGAATCGACACCGCCGGAGAGCCCGACCAGTACCTTGTCTCCGCGCCGGATTGCGTCAGACGCCTTCATGTGTACCTGGGTTCTTCTTCTTTGATGATCTGTAAGGCCAAGTTCCCCTTGACCGTACCGCATACGCCCCAGAATTTGGTGACTCCGGCCAGAGTGGCTTCCAGCAGTTCGTCTGTGTCCGTATCCAGAAGGATGACGTCGCCGGGTTTCAACCGTAACAGTTGATTGCCGGTGAGCTTAGTATCCCCGAAGCGGACTTTGAGTTCGACAGGGGTTTCCATGATACGCTCTTTGAGGCGTGCGACCCAGGCGTGATCAACTTCCAGGCGTTCCGTCTGAAAGCTGGCATGCAGTTTGGAGCGTATGGGTTCGATAGTGGCGTAAGGAAGGCAGATGGTCAGGGAACCAATGGCGTTTTCCAGTTCCACCTCAAAGGTTATCACCACGACCACATCGCTGGGCGGCACGATGGCGGCAAACTGCGGATTGATTTCGGAACGCAGCAGTTCCAGGCTTACTTCATGCACCGGACGCCAGGATTCCTCCATGTTGTGCAAGACAATACGGATGACTTTTTCCACTATGGCCTGTTCGATGCGCGTAAACTCCCGTCCTTCAATTTTCGGTTGACTGCCTTGGCCGCCGAAGAAACTTTCCACCAGCGCAAAGACCATGCGAGCGTCCACAACGGCCAGGGCGTTACCGCGCAGGGGGTCCATCTTGAAAATATTGATGCTTGTGGGCACGGGCAGAGAGCGCATGAAATCCCCGAACTTGGTCATGTCTATGGACAGAGGATTCAGTTCGACGCGCTTGCGCAGGGCATTAGACATAGCGTTGGTACACAGGCGGGCAAAGCGGTCGTTGACGATTTCCAGAACGGGCATACGCCCGCGTATGATGCGGTCCTGATTTGCGAGGTCGAAGGCGACGACGCCGGATTCGTCTGCGACTTCGTCGGTTTCCGCCTCAATATCGCCGCCGGAAAGACCGCGCAGGAGCGCGTCTACCTCATCCTGGCCCAGAATTTTATTCATGCGGCCTGCTCCGCTGCAGTGCGTTCGTCATACGGGGAAATCATCATCGCTGGGTATAATCGGCAGAGGCGGGCGAAGCATCAGGGGCCGTCTGCTTTTTTGCAGCACAATCGGCGCAAAGGCCGTAAAGTACCATGCGGTGCGACGTCAGTTGAAAACCGTTACGTGATGCGAGGAGTTCCTGGTGTCGTTCGATGTCCTCATCAACGATTTCTACATTTTTTCCACAGCCGGTACAAATCAGATGGTCATGATGGGCCATTTCGTCCAAAGCTTCGTAGCGGGCCGTATTGTCGCCGAAGTGATGTTCCTTGGCCAACCCGGCGCGACACAGCAGTTTCAGGGTCCGGTAGACCGTTGCCTGGCCTATGCCGTATTCCGGTCCGCGTACCATATCGTAGAGTTCTTCGGTACTCAGATGTTTGCCGGATCTGAAGAAAACCTCGGCTATGCGGCGGCGTTGCGGCGTGTTTTTAAGACCGTTTTCCGAAATATAGCCGGCGAGACGGAGAAGGGGATCGCGCATGGTTCACCTGTCCGGTTGGGGCCAGAATTTTTTTTACACTACAGCGCGAAAAGCGGTTTAGGCAAGCCCCCTGTCGACAGCCCCCGATGTTGTCTGAAAATCCGCTTTCCGTATCCTCCCTTCAGAATGGGACCAAGTCGACCGGCGGAAGAAGCGGTTGCGAATTGCAACACATTGCCTTACGCTGTACGAATAGTACAGAAATCACAACTTCAGCACGGAGATTCGCGAATTATGCGTGAGCAATTGGTACGCCCGGCGATCAGCCTTCTGCTGGCGGTCTTTTTGTTGTCCGGTTGTGCGCAACGCGTCGGGCAGGCCGATTACGGAGCTTCAAGAACGCGCACGGCGCAAAGCGTGCGTTACGGAACCGTTGTGTCGGTGCGCGATGTGCGCATCGACAACGACGAACGGACCGGAACCGCCATCGGCACCTTGGGCGGAGGCATTGCCGGCGGAGTGCTCGGCAGTCTGTTGGGCAACGGCCGCGGCAGCGTCCTTGCCGCCGTGGCGGGTGCCGCGCTGGGTGCTGCCGCCGGCTACGGCGGGGCGGAACTGCTGGGCAGACAGACGGGGGTGGAAATAACACTCACCTTGGATGACGGACAGACACTTGCCGTGGCCCAAGGCAAAGATGCGTATTTCGCTCCGGGACAGAGGGTCAAGGTACTCTCGGACGGCATGACGACCAGGGTCGTGCCCGAACAGTAATGCCTCCGTTGAGGCGGTCCCGGGAAAACCGCCGACCTTGTGCCGGCTCAGGCCGCCGGAGGCGGACAAGGTCAAGGTCGAGAGACGTCAACCGGTATTTCTCTATTGCTGACACCGCGGGCAATATACCGTGCCGCGTCCGGCGATGCGGGCCGCGCGCAGCGGTCGTTTACAGACCGGGCACCGTTCACCCTTGCGCCCGTATACCTGAAAGGAGTTCTGGAAAGCCCCGGCGTTGCCCAGAGCATCGCGGTAGTCGCGTATGGAACTGCCGCATTCCCGTATGGAACGCAGCAGGGTTTCCTGCACTGCCCTTGCAAGGGCGAGCAGCTTTTCTCCGTTCACCGTGCCCGCAGGACGATGGGGAGCAAGACCGGCGGCGAACAAGGATTCATCCGCATAAATGTTGCCGATTCCCGCTATGATTGTTTGATCCAGAAGGGCTGCTTTTACACTCACGCCGCGCTTGTCGAACCGGGCGGCAAGGTGCCCGGCCAGTTCTTCGGGGGAAAGTTCCAGCGGTTCGGGACCGAGGGATGCGAAAAAAGGCCAGTCTTTCAGATCGTTGGGCCTCATGACGCGGCAGTAGCCGAACTTGCGCGCGTCGTCGAAAAAAAGGCGGCCGCCGTCATCCATATCCAGAATAAGTCGGGTGTGCTTCAGGGGCGCCGTGCCCTTGGGGTGTATGAAAAAGCGCCCAGTCATCTTGAAATGGAAGGCAAGGATCAGGTCGTTCACGCCGTTTTTCACATAGTCCGCCGACAAGCATATGAGCAGCAACTTGGCCCGCCTGAAGACACGCGTTATCCGCATGTTGCGCAGCAACGGCAGCAATTCCGCCCCGGCTTCCGGCACTCCGGGTTGTAATGTTTCCCAAGCTGCGATGCGCTTTCCCAGAACGCGGGGTGCGAGGGTACGGACTATGGTTTCGACTTCAGGCAGTTCAGGCATGGCTCGCAGCCACGTCCGCCGCAGGTGTCTCGCCGTTTGCGCCGGGGGAGTGGGCCAGAATGCGACGCAGCCTGTTTTTCTCCATAGCGGTGACCGTAAAGCGTCTTCCCATAATGTCTACGCTGTCTCCCGGTTTCGGAATACGTTCGAGGACTTCCATAAAATAGGCGGCAATAAGCTTATTTTTGTCGGTTTCGCCGACTTCTTGCTCCAGATTCAGATGCTTACAGACAGCGTCCAGCGAAACGTCGCCCGATATACTGCATGTGCCGTCGGCCTGATAAATAAAATCCGGCTCTTCATGATCGAACTCGTCCTGAATGTCGCCCACGATGGATTCGACGATGTCTTCCATAGTCAGAATGCCTTGCCATGCTCCGTATTCGTCGACAACCACACAAAATTGCTGGCATTTGCTCTGCATCCTTTGCAGGAGTTTGTCCAGCCTGAGCGTTTCATGGGCGTAGACGGGAGAGCGCAGGATGGGGCGCAAGTCGGGGAGCGTTTCATAGTGCAGCAGGTCTTTTATATGCACAAAACCCGTAATGTCGTCCCTGTTGTTTTCGTAAACGGGGAAGCGGGTGTGCCCGCTTTCGACCGCCGTGCGCAGAGCGGTCGCTCTGTCGTCGTTTATGCACAAACCTACCACATCCATGCGGTGCGCCATGATGTCCCTGGCTGTTTTTCGGTAGAAGCTGAAAATATTGTCCAGCATTCTTCCTTCATCTTTGTCCATTTGTCCGATTTTGCTGGAGTTCATGATCAGCATGCGGAGCTCTTCGGGTGAAGGCGGTTTTTCAGCTTCCGAGGCCGGGTTGACTCCGAGACACCGCAGCACGCTGTTGGAAATGCCGTTCATGACGACAAGCAGGGGCAGGCAGAGGACATAAAAAACGCGCATCGGCCGTGCCGCCAGCAGCACGGTCTGCTCGGCTTTTTGTATGGAAATGGACTTGGGCGTCAGTTCGCCGAACACGACATGCAGAAAGGTGATGAACAGAAACCCGACGGCGACGGCCAGTGATTCGCTCAGCGCCGGGTTGGTGATGTTCAGTAGAGAAAACAGGGGTTGCAGTAAAACGACGACGGCTGGTTCACCCAGCCAGCCCAGACCGAGGCTGGCCAGGGTAATGCCGAGCTGGCAGATGGAAAGGTAGGCATCCAGATGTGTAAGGCCGAAAAGGGCGCAGGCGGCGCGATTATCACCCGACGCGGCCAGAATGTCCAAACGGGTTTTTCGTATCTTGACGAAGGAAAATTCCGTTGCGACGAAAAAACCGTTCAGGCAGACCAAAAAAAGGGCAAAAGCAAGCATCAGGCCGGTGTACACCGGGAAGCTCCTGTTTCAGCGGCAACATGACTGAATACGAAAAGCAAAGTATAACGATGCGGGACGTTGCGCAAGTCGCGGCCCAGGGAAAGCGGGTTTAATCGGGACTCGACCCCAAACCTCGCCGGGGGCGATGTTTGGGATTGTGCCTGCCAAGCCGGCCACGGACCTCCCTTGTAATGTAATCCACCGCAATATCAATCGGCTTGCAAAAAAGTCGATAGGCCGTACGTTTGCTCAGGCTTGCCCGGCAGGTCCCGGCAGACCGTTAAAGCATTCAATTATTCTTTAAAAAAATTCTTGATTTTTTCTAGAAATGAGTGTAGACCGGATCTCGTCTTCTCCCGCCGGCAACGATGCCGCACAGGGCCGCCGGCAGGGGAGATATGAAGGTTTTGCCCGCGCCTTCAGAGGGCCGGTGCCGTTGCGCCGGCAAGCGCAGGTCGAAGCGATCCGGAAGAGACCGGACAGAACAAAGGAGACGGGGCATGAGAAGTATCGTAATCATTTGCGCGGGACTGGCGACACTCATGGTGACGGCGTCGGCGGTTTCTGCGGCGACGACGTCCGTCGGCCTCGGCGCAGCCAGAGGGGAAAGTTCCAGCATGGCTTACAGTGTCAACGTGACGCAAAAATATGACCCGTTGGTTTCCAATGACGTCATCGACCTTGCTCCGTTGGCGGAACTGGGCGCCCATGCCTGGGTGCCGGACGGCGACGATGAAACCGTCTACGGCGGTTTCTTGGCACCCGGCCTGCGTTTTACCCTGAACACAACGACCTTCATACGGCCGTATCTTGAAGGCAGCGTCGGCGGGACCGTGAACAGTGACGACAGATTTCGGAGCCGCAGGCTCGGCAGTCATGTTCTTTTCCGCTCACGCGGCGCTGTCGGGGTCAATTTCGGCGACGAGTTCAGGCACCGCCTGCAAGGGGATTATATTCACTATTCCACTTGGGGCCTGACCACGCACAATGACGGATACGGCACATGGGGCGTGTCTTACGGCTACGCATTTTGAATGCGCCGCTTTGTATGCCGAGGTCCGCTCGCGGCAATCGGCATGTGCTGCATGACATCGCGTTGCCGGCCGGTATATTACGAGAAACAAGGGAGGACAACGCCGTCGTGAACGCAAAGCTCTATGGACGGACTGCCGGCGCGCAACCGGAATAAGGGGCAATCTTCACGACACGGCGTCGCAATAGAAAGATTTTTTCTGTTCCCGGCTCAGGTTGCGGTCATTGTTGAAATAACTCGTCATCTTGCGCCCCTGTCGGTACTGGGTGCGGAGTTTTCCGAGCAGGTTTCCGGCTTCGGACGTCAGATCTTTCTGTGCTTTGTCCAGAAGCCGCAGATGTTTCTCGGCTTCTTCCCTGGTATGCGGGCGCAGGGCACCGCATACCGCGGCAAGGATTTCGGCTCGTTTTGCCGAGAGGATATCAGCCCTGTCCACATCCTGATCGAACAAGGCCTGTGCCTCCTCCCGAGCCAGATCAAGGGCCTCGGTCAGCATGACGGTCGTCGGAAACATGGCTAGGCTGCCTTTTGCGCCGCCAGCACATCTTCCTCAACGGCCGCGATAACCATGCGCCACCCTTCGCAAGCGGGCAGATACTCGTATTCCAGCAGGTCGGCGACCAGCACCCAATCTTCGTTGCTCATGATGTCGGCAATTTCACCCAGCAGATCACCGAGAGTGTCGGACATTTCTTCCAGCGGCGCGCAGGTTCCGCTGGAATACTGGCTGCGCAGGACATAAATGGTGTTGAGCAGTTCACGGCTCACGCCGATGACATCCTGAAGCACTTCCAACCCTTCAGCCAACTCGGCGCGTCTCAGCAACGCCGCGGCCGACCGGCTGCCTCCGGCCATGATGTCTATGACCTTGGGCAGTTCAGCCACAACATCACCGGCCATCTGATCCAGAGAAACCGTGCGTATTTCCACACGATTGATACCGGATGCCTCAATGTCTTCGGCCTGATGGGGATAGAGTTCGGAAAACGCTTCGTCGTCAACCAGCACATCGGTAACAATGCGGTCTTCAAGCTTTTCTTCTTCAATGATTTTGACCAGCACGTCTTCGAGGTTGGCGTAGTTGGAAAGCGAGAGGGAGCTTTCCCGTCCGTCGATAACAATCATGGCTGTCTCCTTTATGGATTGAAACATGCCCTTGATATGCAATTCACGTGCCAAATATCAGCTAAGCATTGCCGTTGCCCGGACATAGCTGTCGAGCAGTCGAGAAAAGCGTTGTACGGAGCGAGCCAGAGACCTCAGCTCATGTCCCGACCCGTCGTTCAGACCGCATTGCGTTGTCTGCACGAAGAGCAGGGCTAGGGCGGCAAGCTCCGGGTCGGAACGCAGGGTATCGTGCGTTTTGCGCCAGGTCGCCGGCAGGCGCGCGAGCGCTGTACCGCCGCCTTGCCTGAGTGCCAGAGTTGCTTGCTGCCGTAGGAGTTCCAGAAGCGTTGCGGCCCGCGGGCCTGCGCCTTCTTTGCCTTGCGGGTAGCCGGCAGCGGGGTCGGGCAAAGCGGGAGCATGTTCCCCGTCAATATCCTCATCGTTCAAAAAAGCGCGGACCAGTCGTCGCAGCACTGCCAGTCGGATAGTACGGCTGCTGTTTTCGTGCCCGGACAGGGACGTGACATCCATGAATCCTTGCGCATCGAAGCGGGTGAGCCAGACGCGCGCCGTGCTGCCCGTTGCAGCTTCGCCTTCAGGCAGTATCCAGCGACCTTCATTCAGGCGGGAAATCAGCAAGGAGGCAAAAAATTCCGGTTTCAGTACATACCGGCATTGCAGGTCGTGCGGGCAATTTTTGCCGAAGCGGCAAGGATGACAAGGCAGGTCCGGCTCCACGCAGCAGCAGTCCTCCCGATAGGGGCCGGTGTCGAAGGGCTGTGCCGTTGCCAGAAAGACGGCAAGCACGGGGACGCCGAGACCGGCGGCAAGGTGCATGGTCCCGGTATCATTGGCGACCAGGAGCTCGGACAGCCTCAAAGCGGCGGACAGTTCCCGCAGGTTGGTCCTGCCGCAGAGATTGATGTGCGGATGCCGGGCCTTTGCGGCGTAGCTTGCGGCAAGATTGCGCTCCGCTTCGCTGCCCAGGAGCAACGGCACGCGTCCGGTCCTGTGCCGGATAATGTCGCCGAGGGCGGCAAAATATTCGACGGGCCAACGCCTGCGGTCATCACTGGCGCCGAGTTGCAGGGCGATGAAAGAACATTTGTCGTCCGGGGCCTCTTTGCGCAGGCGTTCCCGCATAGCGTCAAGAACGGCTTCTCCCGGTTCGAGAAGCGAGGCGACGCCGGGACCGGAAGCGCTGTCTCCGGCGGCAGTCTTGCGGAACAGATCGGCGACATTAAAAGGGCTGAGACCGCGTTCCAGACTGGAACCCATAAAAAAGGCCGCCCAACTGTTGCCGTTGACGCCGAAGCCGTGCTCGTCGACAAAAAAGCCGGAGCAGGGACGTGTTCCTGCCAGATAACGCGTCAAAAGTCTGGCGGCGAGGCCGGGCGTCAGGTTGCAGACCCGATCAAAAGGGAAAGCGCTTACCAGACCGGCGCGGAAGGCGCCCAACGCGGCCAGGGATTTGTGCCATTGTTTGCGTGGAAACCGCCGTTGCCCGTCGCCCCGAAACGGATATGTCTGTTCCGAGGCAAGACCGGCCAACAAAGCAGAGGACGGTAAAGGCGCAATATGGGTCGTGTCGGGCAGCAGTTCGGCGGCCGAGGCGAAATTTTCCAGGCAGACGAGAGCCACCCTGTGCCCGTTACGTGCAAGATCGGCTATGGCTGCCCGGCTTTGCAGCAAGTCTCCGAATCGGGTCAGATTGACGAGAAGCGTATTCACGGGGAAAGGCCGGCGCTTTGAAAAAAGTTTGACGATTTGTCGGAGTTATGCAAGCATTGTTCCGTACGTTCATGTATGCACCGATTCTTCCGAGGTCGTTGCCTATCTTGCGAAGGACGCCCGGCGGGAAGCCCGACACGCATATCTGTTTCCCGCTAGTCGCAATGAACTTTGATGATGAGTATTTTCTCCATAATTTTACAAAATAGGGCAGTCATCATTGTGATATATGATATTTGTGTTCCGTGATGTATGTAACAACTATGCACAAAAAATATATTTACATCATCGCCGGGCCGAACGGAGCAGGAAAAACCACATTTGCCGAGATTTTTATTCCTGATACCGTCAATATAACGCAATACGTCAACGCGGATCTGATTGCCTATGGTCTTTCTCCTTTTGCTCCGGAACAGGAGGCAGTCCAGGCGGGAAAACTGATGCTACGCAGAATGGATAAACTGGTGCGGCTGGGTGAAAGCTTTTGCCTGGAAACGACGTTGGCCGGGCGGTCCTATATCGAAAAAATCAATGCCTGGCGAAAAGCCGGTTACATTGTAAAGCTGATTTTTCTGTCCTTGCCTGATGCGCAGACTGCTGTTGCCCGCGTTGCCGCCAGAGCGGCACAGGGCGGCCACTCGATCCCGGAAGACATTGTCCGTAGAAGATTTGATGCCGGACTGAAAAATTTTGATACACTGTATAAACGTATTGTCAACAGTTGGATTCTCTTTGATAACGCGGGAATGCAGCCCGTTTATGTGCAATCCGGAGAAAATTATGAATGAGCAGCCGACAATACCGGAACCGAGCCCCGAAATGCGTGAATTTATAGAAATGGTCACCAATGCTTTGATGAAGTCCGCTCAGAGAGCGCGCAGGCTGGCAGAAATGACCGGTACACCGCTGGTTGTTGTAAAATCCGATACATGCCGTTCATCAAGCCCTGTTCACACACAAAACAATCGAGATTGTGCATTGCTCAAAACAACCGGGAGAAGCGACCTATGCGCGTCGAAGAATGGATGACGAAAAATGTTGTAGCCGTCAGCCCCGGAACTTCCATCATGAAGTCCGCCCGCATTATGAAGGAGAATCAAATCAAACGGTTGCCCATAGTGGATGCCGGCGGGCGGGTGCTGGGCATTGTCTCCGATCGGGATATCAAAGAAGCTTCGCCCTCCAAAGCGACAACTCTGGATATGTACGAACTGTATCACCTGCTTGCCGAGATGAAAGTCGAAGACATCATGAGCAGTCCCCCGGTATGCGCTTACAGGGATGATTCCGTGGAGGCCTTGGCGGCAATCATGATCGAAAAAAATTTCGGCGGCATGCCTGTGGTGAACGAAGACGGCAAATTGATAGGCATTATTACGGAAAGCGATATTTTTCGCCTGCTTGTCTCAATCACGGGGGTGCGCAGCGGCGGTATGCAACTGGCTTTCCGTCTGCCTACCGGCACAGGCGCGTTGCGGACCGTCCTTGATGCTTTGGTCGAACGCGGGGGCAGGACGGTTTCTCTGCTGACCTCCGTTGAGGAAGAAACCCAGACCCGCATGGTGTATATTCGGCTTCGACCCCTATCGGATGACGAGGAAGAAAAAATAGTAGCGGAAATGAAAGCAGCTTTCCCTTCCATGCTCTATCATGTGCCGGGTATGGGCAGACGAAAATTTTGAGTATGGGCACCTCTGCCCCGATGCGCACAATATTCAGTTTGCCGGCGTTTTCGACCTGAGCAGGGCGCGCGGCACCCCGAAACCCTTCAGTGTCTCGCGCAAGGCAGCGGTGTCGTCCGGCCGTCCGGTGAATTCCACCATGGTACGGAACCATGTGACGCCGCTTCCCGTACTCTGCTCCGTGCGTACTTTGAATCCCGCGGCGCGGAGACGCTTTGCAAAGTTGTCGCCGGATGCGCGGTCCTTGTAACTCGCGACCTGGTACACATAATGGTACATTTCGCCCGCGCGGTCGGGTTGAGCAGCCGGGCCTTTGTCGGCTTTTGCCGCGGCGGATGCGGATCGGGGTGCCTTAACGTCCGTGCTGTTCCTTGTCATGGCTGCATTTCTGCCGTCCGCTTTCCGTTCGTTGCTCCGGGCACTCCTGCCCGCCCCATCTCCGCTCCTGCCTGCACCCTGTGTCTGGGGGGCGGTTTGCGGCCTGTTTTTGAGCCGCTCGCGGTAGTCCAGGTCAGCCCGGGTAAACGGGGTATCCTCCTCACCGCCGGGAGAGGCAGGGGACGAAGTTGTTTCCTCCTGCGTCGTTTTTTCTTCTTCAGGGGCGACAACGCGCGGAGAAACCGGTGCGGAGGCTTCCGGCATCAGCCTTGCAAGTTCCGGTATGCCGGCTTCCGGGGCATAGCCGCGCCCCAAAACAACGCCCAGAACGAAAACAGCCGCGTATCCGAGACAGAGCACAACAACGCCGCCGACTATCTGTGCCGGGCGCAGGCTGAAAACAATCTCGCGGCGGCGTTCGCTGTTTTCCGCCCGCCGGTCGTGTTTGTCCGCGGCATGCATACCGTTACATCACAGCCGGAGCGGAAACTCCGATCAGGTCGAGGCCGTTTTTCAAGCATTGCCTTACTGCCTCCAACAGGCGCATGCGCGCTGCCGCCGTTGCGGGCAGTTCGGCCGTCAGTATTTGCTGCGCGGCGTAATAACTGTGCAGCAATCCGGCGAGTTCCATGAGAAAAAAGCTTATCAGGTGCGGCGCGGCGCTCCGGGCGGCGTCTTCGACCACGGCGGGGAAACGGTCCAGCGTCCGAAGCAGACCCAGTTCATCAGGCAGAACAAGAAGACTCAGGTCGTCCTGCCCGGTAAGATCCATGCCCCGCTCCAGAGCCCTGCGCCGCAACGCGCATACCCTGGCGTGCGCGTACTGCACATAGTACACGGGGTTATCCATGCTGCGCCTGCGCGCCAGAGCGAGGTCAAAGTCCAGCTTGCTGTCGCTCTTGCGGGTGAGAAACGTGAAGCGGGCAGCGTCCGTTCCCGTTTCGGCGACAACGTCGGCCAAGGTTTCAAAGGTTCCGGCCCGTGTCGACATGGCGATTTGTCTGCCGTCCTGCAACAGGTTGACCAGTTGCACGAGCACGACGTCCAAGTCGGTCGCCGGCCGGCCCAGAGCGGCAACAGCCGCTTTCATGCGGGCGACATAGCCGTGATGATCCGCTCCCCACACATCGGTAACGCGCGCGAAACCCCGCCTGAATTTGTCTGCGTGATACGCGATGTCAGAAGCGAAATAGGTCAGCGAGCCGTCGGATTTGCGCAATACGCGGTCTTTGTCGTCGCCGAAGACCGTTGTGGTGAACCAGAGCGCCCCGTCCTTTTCACGCGCGTACCCGGCCTCCTGCAAGTCCCGCAATACTCGCTCCACCGCGCCCGATGCCGCCAGAGACCGTTCGGAAAACCAGACATCGTGGCGGACGTTGAAGTTTTCAAGGTCCCTGCGGATGCCGGCCAAAATACTTCCACTGCCGTAAACGCGGCACCGCTCCAGGGCATCTTCCTCCGGCAATGAAAGCAGATCGGGGTCGGCCTTCAGCATATCCGCAGCGATATCCTTAATGTATTCACCCCGGTAACAGTCTTCGGGAAAATCATCCGCGCTGCTTTTACCCCCGATCTCCCGCGCGCGCATGAGTATGGACAGGCCGAGGGTGCGCATCTGTCTGCCGGCATCGTTGATGTAGTATTCCGTTTCGACGTCGAAACCCGCAAAGCGCAGCACGCGGGCCAGACTGTCGCCGACGGCCGCCCCTCGTCCGTGTCCTATGTGCAAGGGGCCGGTGGGGTTGGCGGAAACGAATTCCACCTGAACCTTGATGCCTCGGCCACTCTGTGACGCGCCGTACCTGTCGCCCAGACTTTCCACCGCCGGGATGCACGCCTGCAGAAAGGCGGGGGCGAAGGTGACGTTGAGAAAGCCGGGACCGGCAACTTCCACGGCGGCGATATGTTCCGAGGAGGTGCGCAGGGCGGCGGCCAGCCTTTCCGCAAGGGGACGCGGAGCCTGTTTCGTTTCTTTAGCCAGAGCCAAGGCCCAGTTCGCCGCCAAGTCGCCGAATTTTTTGTCCTTCGGCACTTCGATGACCGCCTTGTCCGGCTTGTGCAGCCCCAGGCCGGCCAGACATTGTTCAAGAAGCGAATTGAGCAGGGAAGTTGCGCGCACGGTATGTATTCCTGTGGGTTACGAGTGCGAATTTTTCTCTCTTTGCTTACGCCGCACCGTTACACTGCATTCCTGCGGGTTACCGGAGCGACAGCATACAGGCTATCTTATCGGCGTAGACCGCCGCAGGCGCATGCCCGCCTTCTACGGTAAAGTCCGCCGCCCCTGCGTACAGGGCCGCCCGCTCGTTGTAAAGGTCTTCCAGCGTCTGGCCGGGATCAATGGCCAACCCTCGCTCCGGCTTTCTGGCGATGCGTTCGATAATGACGGGCAGGGGAACGCTGATATGCACCAAAGGTCCCAGTGTTTTCAGATGGCTGACGGCCTGCGGGCGGTAGACGGCACTTCCTCCGGTGGAAATGACGCAGTGTTTCAGATTCAGCCGCATAATCACCGCGCACTCGAGATCCAGAAAGGCCTCTTTGCTCAGGCCTTTGCTGATGGTGTGAAGATCCGTTCCGTAATGAGCTTCGATGATGTGATCCGTATCCAGTTGCGGCATGCCCAACAAGCAGGCCAGTTCCTGACCTATGGTCGTTTTGCCGGCCGCAGCCATGCCGATCATGATCAGCGATGCGCCGGGGGGCACAAGCTTGGGATTTACCGTATAGGGCGGAGGCGTCATTCGTGTCGACCTTGTTCGATTTCCATCAACACTGCATCACGGCAACGGTATTCCGGCAAGGCTTCATCGGCCCTAGTACCGTGTAACGTATAAATTTTCGTATCAGCCCCTATTGAGGGGTGCAGGGAGAATCATTCCCCTTGCCGGGTCCAGGGCGGAGCCATGGCCGCCGGAGGCATAAAAACAAAGTGTTACACGGCACTAGGGCGTTGCCGGCATCTGTGCCGGGAGGATTCCTCCGCGTCCGCCGGGCGGCACAGGGGTACCCGCAACACCGTGCCGGAAAAGCTCTCCGCAAAGACCGGGCGCCGTTCAGCGCTCCGGTAGTGCTTCCAAAATCTGTTCCGCATCATGCAGGGTGAGTTCTTTTCCGGTCCACGCCTTGAATTGCCCGACAGCCTGGGCTGCAAAAAAAGCAAGACCGTCAATGCACTCGAAGCCCTGCGCACGCGCCTCAGCCAGAAAACGCGTCTCGCGCGGGGCGTAGACCAAATCAAAAAATACCGGGCGGATTATGTCGCCCCGCGCTTCGCTGTAAGGCTGTCGATTCCGGCGGGCGCAAAGCGCGAAGGCTTCCTCCGGTAGAGGGTTGTGCCCTTCAAAAGCGCCCTGCATACCCAAAGGAGTGGCGTTGATTACCAAAGGGGCTTCCATACAGGCCAGGGCTTCAACCCGTTCTTCCCAGGCGAGCGCCCGGTATGTTGCCGCATTTGCCGGGAAGGCCGCCGAGGAAGCGTGCCCTGCGCGCTCCTTTCCGGGCCGTTCCGGGCAGGGGCCGGATACTCCCTTGTCGCGGGCGAATGCGGCGATCAATTCCTCTGCTTTGCCTTTATCGCGGGCCGCTGCAGCGATCAGCGGCAGTCCGAGTTCGGTCAGCCCGGCCAGAACGGCGCGGGCCGCTCCTCCCGCGCCGAGAACCAGCGCCTCGCGGGGCATCGGCCCCGCCCGCCGCGCAAGAGGCATGAGCAGGCCGTCCACGTCGGTGTTGTCGCCCGTGAGCCTGCCTTCCCGGCGAAAAATCGTGTTTACGGCCCCGGTCAGGCGCGCCCTGTCCGTCAGTTCATCCGGAAAAGGCACAACCTTGCGTTTGTAAGGGATGGTAACGCTCAACCCGGCTATGGGCAGCATGCGTACGGCATGAAAAAAATCCGGAAGCTCTTCCTCCTGCTTTTCCCAGGCACAGTAGATTCCCGGTATCCCCTTCAAAGCGAAGGCCCGGTTATGGAAAGCCGGACTGAGGCTGTGCCCGACAGGCTTGCCGAGTATGCCGTAAATATCCGGGCTCATATGACCTTGTTCAGCGGATATTCAATGATGCCTTCGGCCCCGGAGGCCGCAAGGCGCGGCACAAGATCGCGGACGACTTTGGTTTCAATGACGATTTCCAGGGACAGCCAGCTTTTATCGTGCAGGTGGGAGACCGTAGGGGAGTTCAGTGAAGGGACCAAGGCCAGCACGGCGTCGAGTTTGCCCGCGGGAACGTTCATCTTGACGCCCACCAACGATTCGGCGCGCAAGGCTCCTTGCAGGAGCATGGTTATCTGGTTGATTTTTTCGCGTTTCCACGGGTCGGCCCACGCGGCCTTGCCGGCGATGAACTGAGTATTGGTTTCCAGCACTTCGTCGATGATGCGCAGTCCGTGCGCCCGGAGCGTTGTGCCGGTTTCCGTCACTTCCACAACGGCATCGGCCAGCCCTTCGACCACTTTGGCCTCGGTAGCGCCCCAGGAGTAATTGACCGTGACCGCTATGCCCCGCTCCGCGAAATAACGGCGGGTAAGCCCCATGATTTCCGTCGCCACGCGTTTTCCGGCCAGATCCTCCGGCCTGCGGTAGGGGGAGTCGCCGGCCACGGCCAGCACCCAGCGGGCCGGGCGGTTGCTCATCTTGGAATAGATCAGGTCGGCGACGACCACATAGTCCGCGCCGCTTTCCATCGCCCAATCCTTGCCCGTAAGCCCGGCATCCAGAATGCCGTCGCCGATATACGCGCCCATTTCCTGCGGACGGCACAGGCTGACCGACAGCTCGGGATCATTGACTTCCGGAAAATAATTTCTGCTCTGCATGGCGATTTTCCAACCCGATCGGGCGAAAAGCGCCAAAGTGGCTTCTTCCAGCGAACCTTTGGGGATCGCTATTTTGAGAATTTTGTCGGCCATTATTTGCGGACCTCCTCGGGGTCGAACACGCGGGGTGAGCAGAGACCGACCCGCCCGTCTTTCAATTCACGGAAAAAGCAACTCCGGTAGCCTGTATGGCAGGCCGCTCCGCCGATCTGTTCCACGAGGATGAGTAGGGCATCGCCGTCGCAGTCCAGGCGTACGGCTTTGACCTTTTGGACATGCCCCGACGTGCCGCCCTTGTGCCACAGTTCCTGTCGGCTGCGGCTCCAGTAGTGGACTTCTCCGCTTTCCAGCGTCTTTTGCCAGGCTTCTTCGTTCATATAGGCCAGCATGAGCACGTCACCGGCGACGGCGTCCTGAGCCACGACCGGGAGCAGACCGCCGCCCTTGCGGAAATCCGGAGTAAAGTCGGGTGCGATGCCGTTGCCTGTATCGGACATGATGTGTTCCTTCGGGTTTTGTCGCGGTTATTTTGAGAACAGGTTACCGACAACGTCCGGTTGCGCGATAGTGATCACAATTCATTTCGGCGTTACCGGACGTTTCCTCGTTGTATTTCCTTCCGCAATATATCAATTTCTCCGCACAGGGCGTGGAGCAGTTCTTGGCGTCCCCCGCTTGCGTTGCGCACGACAACGCCCTTGCGGAACACCGTGCCTTTCCCTCTGCCCCCGGCTATGCCCACATCGGCTTCGCGTGCTTCCCCAGGGCCGTTGACCACGCAACCCATTACGGCGACCGTGAAGTATTCCGGAATATCGCGTAGTTCTTCTTCTACAGCTTCCGCCAGCCCGACGAGATCAATTTCCGTGCGTCCGCACGTGGGGCAGGAGATTATTTCCGGCCCCCGCTGCCTGAGTTTCAGGGCGGAGAGCAACCGCCAAGCGGCTTCCACTTCGCGTATGGGGTTGTGGGTCAGCGAAATTCTTATGGTATCCCCTATTCCTTCGGAGAGCAAGATGCCGATGCCCGCAGCGGATTTTACCAGTCCGCGCAACAGGGTCCCGGCTTCGGTGATCCCGACGTGAAGGGGATGGGAGCAACGTTGCGCGGCCAGCCTGTATGCGGCAACCGTAGTCGGGACATCGGATGATTTCATGGACAGCTTGACGGCCGAAAATCCACAGCGTTCCAAGAGGAGAGCATGGTTCAGAGCGCTTTCGACCAGCGCTTCGGCCGTCGGGCCGCCGTAGCGCTCCAACAGTTTTTTTTCCAGAGAACCGGAGTTGACCCCGATGCGGATGGCCGCTCCGTGTGCCTTAGCCGCGTCCGCCACGCGGCGTACTTTTTCCGGGCCGCCGATGTTGCCGGGGTTGATGCGCAGGGCGGCCGCACCGGCTTCCAGTGCGGCCACGGCCAGACTGCTGCTGAAGTGGATGTCGGCAATGACCGGCAGAGGCGATGCGGCGCAGACGTCGCGCAGGGCGAGCGCAGCTTTGTCGTCCGGCACGGCTACGCGCACCAGTTCACACCCGGCGGCGGCCAGTTCGGCTATTTGGGCTAAAGTTGCCGCACTGTCACGGGTATCCGTGTCGGTCATGCTCTGCACGACGACCGGCGCGCCGCCGCCGACCTGCACTTCACCTATGCGCAGTGCCGTACTTGCACGCATGGCCTTATTTCGTTTCCAAGTTCGAAATAAAACAACATAGTGAAACACAGACAGAGTCGGATATTGATCTTTCGTAGGGCATCATTTTACCTTTGATGAAAAACGGCTTTATCAGAAAGTCCTCTTCAGAAAGTCCTCTATGGTTTAAAACCTTTCCCTGAAGGGAAAGGGCAGTCCACCCGGCTCTCATACGCCGGGGCGGTGCCGGCCGGCGGACAGAGCCGGACGTGGATTGAATCATCTCCTGGCCCGGAAAAAACTTTTCAGCAATGCGGAACATTCCTCCTCAGACACGGCGCCCAGACGCCAGATCGCGCACTTCAGAAAAGGCATGTCCAGCACATCCAGGCGGGAGTCCGCCGCACCGGCTTCCGGGTCGGCGGCGCCGTACACCAGACCGGCCGGCCGCGCCAGGATCAGCGCACCCGCGCACATCACGCAGGGTTCCAGGGTGGACACCAGAACGCAGTCGACGAGCCTGCTTGATCCCGTGCGGGAAGACGCTTCCCGCAACACACGCATTTCGGCGTGGGCCGTCGGGTCGCGCATGCGTTCAACGGCATTGCCTGCTTTTGCCAGGATACGTCCCTGCCCGGATACCAACAGCGCTCCCACCGGCACTTCGCCCGCGGCACCGGCGATGCGGGCTTCATCCAAGGCTTCGGCCATCAACTCCTCCCAGCAGGCGAAACCGGGCGGCGGGGGAGGAATTATGCGACGCGGAAGAGCGGGCATCAGGCGCGGCGCGGAAACGACGGCTGCGCATGAAACGGGGAAGTGTTCATCAGAAAGTCCTTTATGCTCCGAAATTTCTCCCTTCAGGGAAACCCCGTTTGACGCACGGCAAAACCGGCCATACCTTACCGGTGACCCGTCCCTTCAGGGAGGAAATATACCGGACGGCTTCCATCCTCCGGGGCGGAGTCATCCGGCGGACGGAAGCCGGATGTGGATTGAAACAGGCAAGCCGGCAACATCGATATTTTTCGGCATTCGTCGGTTCACAGCAACACTTCTTCCGGCAGTATGCCGGGGTGCTGCCTGCGCCAACGCGCCAATGCTGCACGGACCGGCATATCGGGGACCGAAAGCCGGAAGTCGATTTCCGGTTGTTCCGGGTTTGCCGCTATGGACCAAGGGTCGATTGCGGTATGCATGACTTCCAGCACCCACTGCAAAAGCTGGGTTGCGGGGGCTTCGGCCAGGGTAGCGAGCATACTTCTCGAGCTTTCGGCTTCGGGAGGGAAAGGGCATTCCCATACGCGTCGTGCCATATCCACCAACTCAAGGGCCGGAGACGCGAGTTCGTCCACGATTTCCTCAAGCAGGTCCATATTCTCGGGGGAGAGTGTGCCGAGTTCCTGCATGGCTTCGCGCATGGCCGGGACGCATTCCTTCAGCATGCTGTCCAGGTCCATGCACAGGGCCGTAGGGTTGTCGGAGCCGTCGGCCCTGAGTTCGTCGGACACTCCGGTCTTCAGCGGCGGCTGTGGAATAGGGCGGATGAGCAACCCGGCGGCGAGGCTGTGCGACAGCGGACTCAACGCTTCAGCTAAGTGCCGAAGAAATTCCTGGGAAAAGCCCATGCCAAGCTCCTTTCTTACGGCATGTGTATCCCAAATGTCGCGTGTTGTCAAAAGCCGCCGCTTGCGCAGCCTGCCGCCGAAAATCTGTCAAAAGAATTTACCGACTTCGGCTATCAGTTGTATGTCGAGAAAGACTACTAATACCTTTGCTGCGTGCTTCCATATTTCCGGACCATTATACAGATCAGAACTTTTCCAGACGGCAATTGTCATGGTGCTACAGTAACAGAGTGCGATAAGTGCTGTTGCGTATGTCATGATGCTCTGCTTATGTGAAGATGAAAATAGATCAAGAAGCATTAAAAAAATATAAAACGGCAGTCCGTAGCCTATCCAAAGCGTAAACCATAAGGAGCGTTTACCGGAAAAAAGATTTTGCATGACTGTCTTTTACCATCTATTGTAATTTTATAGATATTTATTGCTTTTCACGGAAATCGGTAAAAGCTGACAACGGTTAGCGGGCCAGAGACATCATCAGCTTGATGCGGTTGATTTGATTGGCTTCGCTTGCTCCGGGGTCGTAGTCCACAGCCGCTATATTTGCCTCGGGGAAGCGATGTTTGAGTTCCTTCATCAATCCTTTGCCTGTGATGTGATTGGGCAGGCATCCGAAAGGCTGCATACAGAGGATGTTGGGGACGCCGGACTCCAGAAGCTCGACCATTTCAGCCGCCAGCAGCCAGCCTTCGCCGGTTTGGTGGCCGAGGGAGATGAGTCCTTTGGCTTTTTTGCGCAGGGCGCTGAAGCGCAGGGGCGCGTGAAACCGTTTGGACAGCCCCAGGGCAAGGCGCATGCCCATACGGCAGTATTCCAGAAAGGCTATGCTGAGCAAGCCGGCGGCGTAGGCCTTCCAGGTGCCGGACAGGTGCCTGTAGTTGAATACGTTGTCGTAGAAAGAATAGAGCACGAAGTCCATGATATCCGGCACCACGGCTTCGCCGCCTTCCTGTTCGACGATTTCGGCAGCGCGGTTGTTGGCGTCGGGGTGATATTTGAGCAGAATTTCGCCGACCAGACCGACGCGCGGCTTGCGTTCCTCGGTGCGCAAGGGGAGGCGGTCGAAGGCCCGGACCATTGTGAACATGGCGGCCTCAAAACGCAAAGGACTGCCTTCGGCTATGACTTTCCGACCTTTTTCCGCCCAAACGTCCGCCAGACGCTCGGCGCTCCCCGGCTCAAGCTCATAGGGTCTGACCCTGTGCAGCATGCGCATCAGGGCGTCGCCGTAAAATCCGGCCATGATGACCTTGCGAAGCATGGGGCCGGTCATCTTGAAGCCGGGATTGCTCTCCAGCCCGCTCATATTGAAGGAAATGACCGGGATGTGCTCCATGCCGCAGTCGGCCAGGGCTTTGCGCAGGAAGGCGATATAATTTGTGGCCCGGCAGCCGCCGCCGGTCTGGGATATCATCAGGGCAATCTTGTTGCTGTCGTAGTGCCCGCTGCGCACGGCGTGCAGAAGCTGCCCGACAACGACGATGGCCGGGAAGCAGGCGTCGTTGTTGACGTAGCGCAGGCCCAGTTCAATGGCCGACCGTTCCACAACCGGCAACTGTTCCACCTTGTAGCCCTCGGAGGAAAGCAACGTCTCCAGAAACTGAAAATGGAGCGGGGAAAGCTGCGGAATGAGTATGGTATGCGTCTCGCGCATGGCTTCGGTGTAGGGAGGCGAAGCCGAGAAAGTATTGACGGCCGGTGCGCGGTAATCTTCTTTTGCCGTGCGCTCGCGCAAGGCCGCCAGCAGAGAGCGGATGCGGATGCGCGCCGGACCCAGATTGTCGCCTTCGTCCACTTTGATCTGGGCATACAGCCGCCCCTTGCGCGTCACGATTTCTTCAAGCTGATCCGCCGTTATGGCGTCCAGTCCGCAACCGAAGGATACGAGCTGCAACACGGCCAGATTGTCCGTTTCGGCGGCAAACGCGCCCGCCCGATACAGACGGGAGTGGTAGGTCCACTGGTCCACCACGCGCAACGGGCCGGGGTCGGGCATCAGATGAGCTACAGAATCCTCGGTAAGCACACCCATGCCGCATGAATTGATGAGGTCGGCTATGCCGTGATGCACTTCCGGGTCGGCATGATAGGGGTGGCCTGCCAAGATAACCCCAAACCTGCCGTTGTCGTGGATATCCTTCAGGGCATCTTCCCCCGCCTTGCGGATATCGTCTTTATAGGCGTCCATTTCGGCAAAGCCCGCGCGCACGGCCGCTTCCAGTTCAAAAAGCGGGATGTCGGCGAAGAGGGGGATATGTCGCAGGCGTTTGGCCAGCACGTTTTTGTCCAGCGGCAGGAAATGGTGGAAAAAGGGGATATTCGCGTCCTGCAGGGCGCTTATGTTCTTCGCCAGCAGTTCCGGGTAGCCGATAACCACCGGGCAGTTGAAGTTGGCGACCTGGGTGCTGAAGTTCTTCTGCTCGAAGGGCAGGCAGGGAAAAAATATCCAGCCCACACCGCGATCTATGAGATCCAGAATATGTCCGTGCGCCAGTTTGGCCGGATAGCAGACGGTTTGCGAGGGTATCGTGCCGTAGCCCTTGAAAAAAAGCTCCTTGGAGGAAGGCGAGGAAAGTTCCACGCGAAAGCCCAGGCGCGTGAAAATGGTGAACCAAATGGGGTAATTTTCAAAGATGTTCAGGGCGCGCGGAATGCCCACCACGCCGCGCCGCGCCTCTTCCCGCTGCAGGGGCGTGTAGTGGCTGAACAGGCGTTTGTACTTGAATTCGTAAAGATTGGGCAGGTTTTGCGGGGTTGCGCCGGCACCGCGTTCGCAACGGTTGCCGGAAACGTAGCGTCGCCCGTCGTCAAAAGCTGAAACCGTAAGCAGACAGTGGTTGGAGCATTGCCTGCAACGCGCGGTGCGGGATTTAACCTGAAAGTTTTCCACTTCCTCCGGCCCGAGCAGACTGCAGTTCCCGTTCAGCGGCCCTCGTTCCACGGCAATCAGCGCGGCGCCGAAGGCGCCCATAAGACCTGCTATGTCCGGACGTACAACCGGACGCTTGAGTTGCAGTTCCAACGCACGCAACAAAGCGTCGTTGGCAAAGGCGCCGCCTTGCGCCACGACGTGTTCGCCCAGTTCGTCGACGTTGGTGATTTTCATCACCTTATAACAGGCGTTGCGCACCACGGAATAGGAAAGCCCGGCAGCGATGTCGCCTACCTCGGCACCCTCTTTTTGGGCTTGCTTGACTTTGGAGTTCATGAAAACGGTGCAGCGTGTGCCGAGGTCCACGGGCTTTTGCGCTTGAAGAGCTTCCTGCACGAACTGTTCCAAGGGCATGTCCAGGGACTTGGCAAAGGTTTCCACAAAGGAGCCGCAACCGGCGGAGCAGGCCTCGTTGAGTTGGATGCGGTCTATGCTTCCCGCATGCACGCGCATGCACTTGATGTCCTGCCCGCCGATGTCGAGAATATAGCTGACTTCGGGCTGAAAGAAACGCGCGCCGGTAAAATGGGCTACTGTCTCCACTTCGTCGATATCCGCCCGCAGGCCGGCGGCCAGAAGACCGCTGCCGTAGCCGGTCACGGCGCAGGCGCGGATGTTCATGCCCGGTTTCCTCCGGGCGTAGATATCTTTGAGCATGGCCGCTGCCGTCTGCAGAGGTTCCCCCTGGTTGGGGCCGTAAAAGGAATAAAGCAGACGTTTTTGTCCGTCCAGCAGCACGGCTTTGATGGTCGTGGAACCGGAATCGATGCCGAGCCAGGTGTCGCCCGCGCAGTCTTCAAGGGAAGCGCGCGGCAACTGTGCGCCCGCGTGTCTGCGGCGGAACTCGGCAAGGGTATCGGCATCGGCGAAAAGAGGGTCGAGGTGCCGGCTTTCCTTTATGTTTCCCGTATGCCGCAGTTTGTGCAGAATAAGGCTCAGGGCATCCTTGCCGTCATGACCGGTTCCCGGGCCGGGTAGGGCGTGGGGACGTTTGTTCGGTTTTTTTTCGGCCGCTCTCGCCCGGCCGGGTATGATCCTGCCTTCCAGCAACTCTCCCGAGCCGACGGCACCGTAAGCGATGGTGCCCATGCTGCCGGGTTCCGAGGCGTCAATCCGCAGGGTCGGTTTTTGTTCCGCTTCGCGGCGGGCATACAGGGCGGCGCCCATGGCCACAAAGTACTCCGCGTACTGAGGAAAGACCGCATTCTCCGCGTCCAGTTTCAGGGTCAGGACAAAGCGCTCGCGCAATGACGGCAGGAAGGCCAGGGGGCCGCCCAGAAAAACGACTTTGCCTTTGATGTTCCGCCCTCGCGCCAGACCGGATATGGTCTGGTTGACGATGGCCTGCATGATGGATGCCGCGATGTCCGCGCGGGCGCACCCTTCATTGAGCAGAGGCAGGATATCCGTCTTGGCGAAGACGCCGCAACGCGAGGCTATGGGGTAGAGCGTCGTATGGGCCTCAGCCAGTTTGTCCAGTCCGGCCGCATCGGTATCCAGAAAGGCCGCCATCTGGTCGATGAAGGCCCCGGTGCCGCCCGCACAGGTTTCATTCATGCGTTGTTCGGTGCCGCCGGTAAAAAAGGTGAGTTTGGCGTCCTCGCCCCCAAGTTCGATAGCCACGTCGGCATCAGGGATGGAGCGACGTATGTAGAGTCCGGAAGCCACGACTTCCTGAACGAAGGGCATGTCTATTTCGGCGGAGAGTGATATGGCGCCGGAACCGGTCAGGGCGAGATGCCTGCGTTTTCCGGCCAGAACGGAATCTGCTTCTTCGAGCATTTCCGCGGCCGTGGCGCGCACTTCGGAGAGGTGCCGGCGGTAGCGGGCGAACAGCATGGTATCGTTCGCGTCCAGAGCGGCGACTTTAACCGTAGTGGAACCGATGTCCAGTCCGATGTAAATATCGTCGTGCATAGTTCTTCTGTATACCATACATCCCCGGAGAGACGCAACGGGCATTGCTGCATCATCAGGGGACGACTCACCCGGGTCGGTTGTTGCCTTTGAAAATGAACAGCAGCAAGCCTCCTCGGCGGTACAGCGCATCGGGCGTCGCGCCCAAGTCGGGCGGCAGGTCACGGTCCCGAATCAGCAAGGCCGTATCCCCTTCTTCGCGGGCTTTTGCAAGCCATGCCGGGAAAGCGCCGGCACCGACCGTCCCGTCGCGGCTGTCCGGATAACTCAGGCCGTAGGCCAGTTCCCCTTCGTCGTTGTAGAGAAGAACATCGTTGCGTTTGAGCTCGAAGGCCAGTCCCGCCGCCAGCCCCACGGAACCGCCGAAAAGGTGCCGGCAGTGCCGGAGTTCCTCAAGGTGCGGGCGAATCAATCCCTGCGGCTCTTTTTGGTCCGTGATTCGGGCGGGCAGGCAGAAAGCGGCCGCCAGAATAATCGATAGGGGACACAGAGCCGCCGTCCGCCAACAGCTCCGCCGGCCCGCCAGGGACACCAGACTGAACAGCATCCAGGCCGCAACGGCCGCAAGGCAGATCCAGAGTTTGTATTTTTCGCTGTCGGTATAGACGGCAGGTCCGGGCGTCAGATCGAAAAAAAGGACGGGAAAGGCGGCCAAGCCGGCCAGACCGATGCCCAGGTTTACCAGTCCGTTGATTTTCAAGGCGTCCGGTCCGTCCCGTCCCGCGCCGCAGCGCGGCCCTTCGGCGTACAAGGCGAGAAGCAGAGCGGCAGGCGCGGCGCAGGGCAGAATATAAGTAGGCAGCTTGCCCCTGGCCGCGCTGAAAAACAGCAGAGGTGCCAGCACCCAGACCAGAAGAAAAAAGAGTTCGGGGCGACGCGCTCGTTCCCGCCATGCCTCCCGCAAAGCCTGCGGCGTAAGCCCAAGCCAGGGGAGCAGGCCGCCGGCGAACCAGGGCAGGTAGAACCAGAACGGCTCGCTGTGTTGCGCTTTTTCCCCCGCAAAGCGTTGTATATGCTCTACCCAGAAGAAATAGTTCCAGAAATCCGGCTCCCTGCCGGCGATCATGATTCCCCAGGGCAAGGCGACCGCAACGGCGGCGAGAACCGCGACCGGGCCGTACAGCAAGAGCGTGCGCAGGGATTTTTCCTTCAAGGCGACAGGCAGGGCGGCGAGCGCGGCCAAGGCCGGTCCGGGAAAGCCTTTGGTCAGGAAGGCCGCGCCGCAGACCGCGCCGAGAACGGCGAAAGAGCACAGGCGTCCGCGTGTGCTGCGGGCGCGCACGGCGGCATAGGCGCAGAGCATGGAGGCCGTCACCCACATGCAGAACATGGCGTCCAGTACATTGTAGGTGCCTATGCCCAGCACCTGCAGCATGGACAGATGTATCAGCGCGGCGCTCAGGGCCGTGCGGCGCTCCCGCCGCACGGCAAGGGCCAGGGCGTAGACCATGAGCGCGCCGAGGCCGGTACTCAAAGCCGATCCCAAGCGCGCGGCAAAGTTGTTTTCCCCGAAAACAAGCAGGCAGGCGCTGTTTATCCAGTAGCCCGCCGGCGGTTTTTCAAAATAGCGTTTGCCGAGCAGGCGCGGCACGACCGCATCGCCGCTTGCCGCCATCTCTCTGCTGATTTCCGCGTAGCGCGTTTCGTCCGGAACACGCAACGGAGCCATGCCCAGGGGGATAAGATAAAGCAGAACGAAGAACAGAGGCAGGATGATGCCGGCCGGGAACTTTTCGTCGATCATCAGAATTCTCTGTTTCCCTCATGCTCCGTCTGTACGCCGAGCGCTCCCTCACGGCCCGGAAACGGCCGCAGTTCGATGTCGCCGCACGGCAGTTCCGACGGGTCCGAGGGGAGCAGGTCGCGTAAGGGGCAAAAGCGGATGCCCTGACGCCCGGCCTTTTTCAAAAGGTCCGCAAACAGGGCGGCGCGCGACACGCCTTCCACTTCGGCGTGAATCGTGTACACGGGCACGCCCCGGCAGACGCGCACGGCGTTCAGGATATAGTCGTTGAAGCCGTTTTCCCGCACTTCCCTCCCAATCACTTCGTCAAAGGTGGGGAGGGAGACGGGAACCTGCGGCGTACCCGCGCTGCCGTCCGCGAGCTTGGGACGGAAAGGTTTTTCGCCCCGGCAATCGCTGTTGTAGGTAAAGGCGAGCGGCTCCTTGGCCTCAACAACCTTGTGGTCGGCGCGCCAGCCGGGAGCGGCCGAACAGTGTACCGCGCTCCCAAGAACGTCCTGCAGCGTTTCCAGCCCCAACTCGGTCTGCCGGCGCAATTCCCCGACGGACCAGTCCGGCATATGTTTCTGCCAGGCATGATGGTCCCAGGCGTGCAGGCCGACCTCGTGGCCTTCTTCCGGACAGCGGCGCATGACGTCGCCCGCGCCGGCGGCGATGCGCCTGCCCGGCCATGCGGTTCCGGCCAGCAGGATCCGCGGGCCGTACAGGGAGGGCGCGTTGGAACGCAGCATTTTCCGGAAAAAATCGGGCCGCAGCATGCGCCACAGATGCCTGCCCATATTGTCGGGGCCGACGCTGAAAAAAAAGGTCGCGCGTATGCCGTGCCGGGCAAGAAGCGACAGCAGGGCGGGCACGCCGTCCCGCGTACCCGTATAGGTATCCGCATCCACCCTCAGGCCGACGGTGCGCATCGGCGTTGTTACTCCCGCCCTTCAATATCGGCGCGCAGGAAATAGTCCAGGGTGTCCTCGACCGTCCTGCGCAGAGGCACTTCCGGCGTCCAACCCAACAGGCGGCGCGCGTTGCGGATGCTCGGACGCCTGTGCTGCATGTCCTGGTATCCGCGACCGTAATATTTTTCGCTTTCCACTTCCCTGAAGCCGGCGAAAGGCGG
>JAITDR010000274.1 GCA_031282465.1 Desulfovibrio sp. | reverse complement strand
TTTCAATCCCGGCCGGCAGACGGGGGCCAGCCGTTCCCGAATCAAGAATAAGCCGCCGTCATCGGGACTGATGAAGGAGCGCCAGCTTTCCTCCTTGAAACGAAAATGTTCGTTGACGGACTTGCTGCGCAGAAAATCCGCCTCAATCCTGCACACATACGCGGCGGTGTCTTCCCTGAGCGCAGTTTCGCACCCTTGCCCGTCGTGGTCGAAGATATGGGATTTGACCGTAGGGTTGCGCATAAGGAAGAAATTGTCGAAAGGGCCTTTGTCGTCCCAGTGCTTCAGCCAGCCGTACGAGCCGAAGATTTCCGTGGAGGCGAACATGCGCGTATCCCAGCGGCCGGAAGGGTCTCCTGCGCCCGCCTTGTCTTCGAATTCCAGGTCTCCCTTGGTCAGAATAAAAAAAAGACTTTTTTCCCGGCCGGTGCGCGCCTCGGGCGTGGCCCCGCAGGCGCCGGCGATCCAGGCGTTCACCGCGCCTCCCAGACCCTGCACTTCCTGCACGCCGCCGCCTATGCACAGCAGCAGGGCCGTCAGTTCGCGTTCCGCGCAGTAGCGCTCGAACAGGTAGGATACCTTGCCGCGCAGAAAGCATTCTGCAAGCCTGGCCGGGTTTTTCGTTTCCTCGGCCAGATTCGTAAACATCTTGCGCGAACGGTAGCCGGGGAAATCCAGCAGGTCGGTGTGTGCGAAAAAGTCCGCGGCGCCGGCTTCCATGGGCATGATCAATTCGGCGGTCAGGGCCGCCGCGTAAACTCTGGGCAGTAAGGATGTTTTTCCGGACGGGCCGGTCAGTGCAAGCAGGTCGTCGCCGTCCGGACGCAGATCGCCCAGCGTTGCCGTATCGATAATGCTCGCGGTGCGCGGGAGCAGAGCTTCCGCTCCGCAAAACGCCTCGGCGGCGAAGTCGAGGGAACGCAAGGCGGCGGACAACTCGCGCAACAACCCCGTAAACGATTCCATGCCGTCCCAGATAAGGCCGAAAAGCTCGGCCCGGCCGACATCGTCGAGCATCGGGGCCAGGGAAACGGCCCGGTCCCAGAAATGTCCGTCCAGAACCTGCTGTACTCTGGGTTTGCCGCGAAAATGCCCGACAATGAATTCCTGAAGTTCTTCGACGTCATCCCCGCTTATGCCGTCCGCAGGGGCGGGTTTTCTCCGTTGCTCAAGGGCGTCGAGGACGGCGAAGGCCGCGTCGCGGTCGGGAGCTTCAAAGTGTTCGGCATCGGAAAAATAGGTGTCGGCAAGAATTTTGACGACGTCCGTAAACGAGAGCAGGCGGATGTGTACCGCCCCCGGTTGCTTGCCCGGCTGCTTGCCCTGCGGCATGTCCGGCTGTTTGCCCGTCTGTCTGTCGGACAGGGGGTCGGCCGGGGTGAAGCGGGTGACGAGCGCGGTGGATTCCTTGCCGCCCGCCGGGTTGATGTCGCTTAAAAAATCGTGAACCGCGTCGCCGACCCTGACCCTGAGCCTGCTGGCGGCGGCGCCTGCCAGACCGGACACCAGATAGGATTTGCCCGCCTGGCTCGGGCCGAAAACGCCCACGCACATGCGGCGTTCCGCGGCAACGGCGCAGGAGCGGAAAAAACGCCCGGCCCGGCGCAGTTCCTTTGCCTGTCCTTCCAGGTCGCGCCCGACCAAGGCACTGTTGCGCCCGAGCCAACCCCGCGCAGCATCGCAGGCGCGGTCCAGCCGCGTGCAGTGTTCCGCAAGCAGTATGTCTTCGTTGTCCATGTTTCAACCCATAAAGAGCGTTTCAACTTTAAAAATGTGCAACCCCGATGAGGGGGTCCGGGGGAAATCATTTCCCCCGGCCGCCGGAGGCATACAAAATCAATGTTAATCGCTCTTAAGGAAGTTCTGATGAGCTTTACCTGCGCAACGCTTCACCGATTTCGGACCGATGCCGGCTCGCCCGCGCCGTTTGCCGTCCGAGCCTGCCGGTTTCAGACCGGCATCAGGACTCCGGTATCCAACCAGTACCCCTCATCCAGGGGCAGGGTCTGCAGGCGCACTTCCACCGCCCTGCCTCCCCCGCGCACCGGATTGCCCGCATTGTCCGCCACGGACAGTATGGAAAGCTCGCCCTCGTCCACGCCGTCCGCGACCGTGGCTTCGTCCGCGCCGCGTTGGAGGAAGCGCAGGGTCAGGGTATAGGGCAGTTTTCCGGCGGCGCGCATACGGTCCTCTTCGCTTGCGAAATCAATGACGTAAAAACGCGTGGTGGGCCAGCGCTCGACGGCGAGCTGACGAAACCCGACGGAGAGGGGTCCGGTGAACTTCACTTCCCGCTCAAGTTCCTGTTCTCTGCCGCTTTGCACGTCGACCTCAAACCAGACCCTGGAGCGCGGCAACCTGCCGCTGGTGTCCGTTTCTCCGATGAAGCGGGCCGTGGAAACCGGCCTGAAGCCGCCCGAAACCAGGGAAAATCCCTCAAGATGCCCTTCGGACAGGGCCAACAGTATGGCTCCCGCCGCCACCGTGCTTTTGGGGTCGCTGATCATGCCCAGGCGGTCCACAAAGGGATACCAGCGGCCCACGCGGTATTCGCACATGGGGATAATGCGGTCCGCCGGCACGGGCAGACGGGAAACAACGGCGGCGATGACTCCGTGCAGCCTGCTCGGGCGTCCTGTCAGCAGGAGGACGTCGCAGTCGTACAGATAAATCACTTCGCACAAATCGGAAAGTATGCGCTGCATGACCGAAAGCACCGATTTTTCAATCAGGGCCGGCGACACGGTCACCGGCACGTCGAGCAGGGAGAAGTTGCTCCCCGGCGCGGCGCGGCG